>JBPEXA010000601.1:0-4452 GCA_052032135.1 Thermoanaerobaculia bacterium
GGGAGCGCGACAACGGCGTGCTCTTCGGCTCGGGACTGATCGCCGGCGAGGCGCTGATGGGGATCGGACTGGCGATCATCGTCGCCTTCGTCACCGCCCTGCCGCTCCCGTGGCTGCCGAGCGGGCTGACCGACTCCTGGGTCCCGTCGATCGTCGTCTTCGGCGCCGTCGTCTGGTACTACCGGCGGTGGGCGGCGCGCCGCTAGGCTCGTGCTTGACCCTCCCTGGGGCCGGGGATATCCTCCCGCGGCCGCGGGTGCAAGCCCGTCCGGGCCCGTCGGGGCGTAGCTCAGCCTGGTAGAGCGCACGGTTCGGGTCCGTGAGGCCGGAGGTTCAAATCCTCTCGCCCCGACCATTCGACCGCCCGCCGCGCCGGCCGTCCGACCGCCGGCGCCCGCGCGGCCGGTCGCCGCACCCCTGGGGTAGACTCGCCGGGTTCGCCCGACGACGCCGCTCATGCCGCTGACCACGCTCACAGAGATGTTCCTGGAGGGGCTCGCCCACGACAAGAGCGACTGCTTCCTCCACAAGGTCGACGGCCGCTACACGCCGGTCTCCACCGCCGATTTCTACGTCGGCGTGCGCAAGGTGGCGGCGGCCCTCGAGGAGCTCGGCGTCGAGCGCGGTGAGCGGGTCGCGCTGATGGCCGAGAACGGCGTCCACTGGCCGACGGTCGACTACGCCGTGCTCGCCGTCGGCGGCGTGCTGGTGCCGATCTACCCCACCCTCACCCCCGACCAGGCGGCGTACGTCGCCAACGACTGCGGCACCCGACTGGTGTTCGTCCAGGGCCGGGAGCGCTACGAGGGGTTCCTCGCCGAGCGCGCCGACATCCCGATGGTCGAGCGTTTCGTGGTCATCGACGCCGACGCCGGCGGCGACGACGACGTGGGGTTCGAGGAGCTGCTCGCCACCCACGAGCCGATGTCCGAGCAGGCGTTCGAAGCGTGCTGCGGCGAGGCGAAGGCGGACGACCTCGCAACCTTCATCTACACCAGCGGCACCACCGGCCACCCCAAGGGGGTCATGCTCTCCCACGGCAACCTGACCAGCAATCTGATCGCGGCATCGAAGGCGATCGAGGTCGAGCGGCGCCACACCGGCCTCTCCTTCCTTCCGCTGTCGCACTCGTTCGAGCGGATGGTCGACTTCATCTACTTCCACAAGGGGGCGACGATCGCCTACGCCGAGTCGGTGCAGACGGTCGCCCAGAACCTGATGGAGGTACGGCCGCACTTCTTCGTCTCGGTGCCGCGGGTGTACGAGAAGGTGATCAACAAGGTGCGCGAGAACGTCGCCTCCGCGCCGGCGCTGCGGCGCAGGATCTTCGGCTGGGCGGAGAGCGTCGGCCGCCGCTCACTCCCCTGGCGGCTGCGGCGCGAGGCGCCGCCCGGCTGGCTCGGCGTGCAGCTGAAGCTCGCCGACAAGCTCGTCTTCGGCAAGATCCGCGAGCGGCTCGGCGGGCGGTTCGAGACCGCGACCTCCGGCGGCGCGCCGCTGGCGCGCGACATCGCCGAGTTTTTCTGGGGCGCCGGGGTCGAGATCTACGAGGGGTACGGCCTCTCCGAGACCTCGCCGGTGCTCACCGTCAACCGCCCCGGCAAGGTCAAGCTCGGCACCGTCGGCAGCGCGATCGACGGCGTCGAGCTGCGGATCGCCGGCGACGGCGAGATCCTCGCCCGCGGCCCCAACGTCATGCAGGGGTACCACAACCTCCCCGACGAGACGGCGGCGGCGATCGACGCCGACGGCTGGTTCCACACCGGCGACATCGGCGAGCTCGACGACGAGGGCTTCCTCACCATCACCGACCGCAAGAAGGAGATCATCGTCAACGCCTACGGCAAGAACGTGGCGCCGGCGCCGATCGAGAACCTGCTGAAGACGAGCCTCTTCATCGAGCAGGTGGTGGTGATCGGCGACCGCCGCAAGTTCCTCTCGGCGCTCGTCGTCCCCGACTTCGAGGCGCTCGGCAACTGGGCGAAGCGGCAGGGGATCGCCGCCGACGACCGCGTCGCCCTGCTCGCCGCCCCCGAGACCCGCGAGCTGTTCGAGCGCGAGGTCGCCCGCGTCAACGAGGAGCTCGCCAAGTACGAGATGATCCGCGCCTTCGAGCTGCTCGACACCGAGTTCTCGATCGAGAGCGGCGAGCTCACCCCGACCCAGAAGGTCAAGCGCCGGGTGGTGGCGTCGACCTACGCCGATCGCATCGACGGCATGTACGCGAGCGCCGGCGACTGACCGGCCGCCGGAGGAGGACACCGTGGCCCCAGCCCTGACCCTGCAAGGCCCCGACGCCGACGGCCTCGCCTGCCTCGTCTTCGACGCTCCCGGCAGCAAGGTCAACGTCATCGGCCGCGACGTCGCGGTCGAGATCGGTGAGCTGCTCGACCGGCTCGAGGGGCGCGACGACATCCGCGCCCTGGTGCTGATGTCGGGCAAGCCGACCCACTTCATCGCCGGCGCCGACCTCGACGCCATCGAGAGCGTCACCGATCCGGCGGAGGTGACCGAGGCGGTGCGGCTCGTGCAGAGCCACTACACCCGCTGGGAGCGGCTGCCGTGCGTCACCATCGCGGCGATCGAGGGGGCGAGCATGGGGGGCGGCACCGAGTGGGCGCTCGCCTGCGACCACATCGTGATCGCCGACCGGCCGGAGGTGAAGATCGGCCTGCCGGAGGTGCGGCTGGGGATCCTCCCCGGCTGGGGTGGGTGCGTGCGGCTGCCGCGCAAGGTCGGTCTCACCGCCGCCCTCGACATCATCCTCGCGGGCAAGAGCGTCAACGCCTACAAGGCGTTCAAGATCGGCCTCGCCGACGCCCGCATGCCGGCCGCCTCGTTCCTCCACCATGTGCGCGACTTCGCCCATCGCGCGATCGCCGGCAAGGCGCCAGGCCGCGAGCGGAACGGCGGCGTGAAGGAGGCCTTGCTCGAGGGCAATCCGATCGGTCGCAAGATCGTCTTCGACCAGGCGCGCAAGCAGGTGCTGAAGACGACCGGCGGCAACTACCCGGCGCCGCTGCGCGCCCTCGAGGTCGTCAAGGTGGGGATCGAGGACGGCCCGGCGGCCGGCTTCGCCGCCGAGGCGCGGGCGATCTCCGAGCTGGCCGTCTCGCGGGAGAGCAAGAACCTGGTCCACGTCTTCCGGCTGATGGAGGGTGCCCCCGAGGGCGAGATGCACCAGGCGATCGAGCGCACCGCCGTCCTCGGCGCCGGCGTCATGGGGGGTGGCATCGCGCAGCTGCTCGCCAACGCCGCCGATCTGCCCGTGCGCCTCAAGGACCTCGCCGCCGAGCCGCTGGCGAGCGGCATGGCGCACGCCGAGGAGCTGTTCGAGAAGCTCGTCCGGCGGCGCCGCCTCGACCGGCCGCAGAAGCTCCAGAAGCTCAACCTGATCCGACCGACCCTCGACTTCCGCGGCTTCGAGGCGGTCGACCTGGTCGTCGAGGCGATCGTCGAGCGGCTCGACATCAAGCAGAAGGTGTTCGCCGAGCTGTCGGAGCGGGTCCCCGAGCGCGCGATCCTGGCGTCGAACACCTCGTCGCTGTCGATCGACGCCATCGCCCGCGACACCCGCAAGCCGGAGCGCGTCGTCGGCATGCACTTCTTCAACCCGGTCCACAAGATGCCGCTCGTCGAGGTGATCGTCGGGCCGCGCACCGCGCCGGAGGTGGTCGACACCATCGTCGCCCTCTGCCGCCGGCTCAAGAAGACGCCGGTCGTCGTCCAGGACGGTCCCGGCTTCCTGGTCAACCGCCTGCTGATGTTCTCGATGTCGGAGGCGCTGCACCTGCTCGCCGAGGGGGTGACGATCCCTGCGCTCGACCGGGTGATGAAAGGTTGGGGGATGCCGATGGGGCCGATCACGCTGACCGACGAGGTCGGTATCGACGTCGCCACCCACGTCTCCGGCATCCTCGGAGAGGCGTTCTCCGACCGGCTCGACCCGCCGACCTGGCTCGGTCGCATGGTCGAGGACGGACGGCTGGGCGCCAAGGTCGGCAGCGGCTTCTACCGCTACGACGACGGCCGGCGGGGCGAGGTCGACGAGGACGTCTACGACCTGCTGGGGCTGACGCCGCGCGAGGACGATCCCGATCCGCAGCGGATCGCCCACCGCATCGTCCTGCCGATGGTCAACGAAGCCGCGCGCTGTCTCGACGAGGGGGTGGTCGCCAGCGCCGCCGACCTCGACCTCGCGATGATCATGGGCACCGGCTTCCCGCCGTTTCGCGGCGGGCTGTGCCGGTGGGCCGACAACGAGGGGGTCGGGCGGCTGCGGGAGCGGATGGCCGAGCTCGCGGAGGCGGTCGGCCCCCGCTACGCTCCTTCCGAAGCGTTCGATCGCGTCGTCGAGGCCGGCGGGTTCTACGCCGCCCATCCGGTCCATCGGGCCGGCTCGGAGGCGGCGTGACCGGGTTGGCCCCGATCTTGCTCCTCTTGCCGCAGAGC
>JBPEXA010000602.1:0-2965 GCA_052032135.1 Thermoanaerobaculia bacterium
CCGTCCCCCGACCCCCAGCGCAGCGGAAGGATTCCCGAGTACGCCGCGCTGAGCGCCGAAGCGGAGGCGCTGGGACGGCAGCTCGACGAGCTGCGCGGCGGCACCCGCCACTGAGCCGGCAGGGGATCCAGCGCCGGACGCTTTGGCGCTAGGATCGCCGCGATGCCCCGAGTCAGCGCCCGGCGTCCGGTCCTGGCCGCGCTGTTCTTCTCTCTCACCTGCGGAGCGCCGCTCGCAGCGCAGGTCAGCTTGCAGCTGTTCACCACCGGCTTCGACCGCGTGTCGACGGTGACTCACGCCGGTGACGGTTCCGGTCGGCTGTTCGTCGTCGAGCGCAAGGGTCCGATCCGCGTCGTCCGATCCGACGGCAGCGTCGTCGCCGAGCCGTTCCTCGACCTCACCGACGACATCGCTTCGTCGGGGATGGAGCGCGGCGTGCTCGGTCTCGCCTTCGCTCCCGACTACGCCCAGAGCGGCGCCTTCTTCGTCGCCTACACCGATCCCGGTGGCGACTCGGTCGTCGCCCGCTACTCGGTGTCGGACGGCGACCCCGACCGCGCCGATCCCGATTCCGCTTCGATCGTCCTCGTCGTGCCGCAGCCGACGAGCATCCACAACGTCCACCACCTCGCCTTCGGCCCCGACGGCATGCTGTGGATCGGCTCGGGGGACGGCGGCGGGCCGGGAGATCCCGACGACAACGCTCAAAACCTCGGCGTTCTGCTCGGCAAGCTGTTGCGCATCGACGTCGGCGGCCCTTCCGGTTACTCCATTCCGCCCGACAACCCGTTCGTCGGCGTCCCCGGCGTCCGGCCGGAGATCTGGGCCTACGGCCTGCGCAATCCCGCCGACTTCCACTTCGACCGAGCGGACGGCGATCTGCTGCTGAACGACGTCGGCCAGGACTCGTGGGAAGAGGTCAACCATCAGCCGGCGTCGAGCGGCGGCGGCGAGAACTACGGATGGAAGCGGATGGAGGGCCGCCACTGCTTCGACCCGCCCGTCGATTGCGAGCAACCGGGCTTTACCGGGCCGATCTTCGAATACGCGCACGCCGACGGTGACTGCGCCGTCGTGGGCGGCATCGTCGTCCGCGACCTCGCCCAGCCGTCGCTGTCCGGCCGCTATCTGTTCGGCGACTTCTGCTCCGGCCGCCTGCGGCTCGCCGCCGCCGGCTGCGAAGGCTGGTCGAGCAGGGTGGTGGCGATCGTCCCCGAAGGGGTCAGCGCGATCGGCGAGGACGAGGCGGGCCGCGTCTACATCGCCGACTGGTCGACCTCCTCGCAGGGCAGCCTATGGCGGCTCGAGACCGCCTCCGACGTGCTCTTCAGCGACGGTTTCGAGACCGGCGCCCCGACCCGCTGGTCGGCGTGCGTGGGATGGGTGCCATGAGCAGATCCGCCCTCTGCATCGCGGCGCGGCCCGCGGGCCAGTGACGAAAAGCTCCGAGGGCCGGCTGCGGGCGCCGGCCCCCGTCTGCTGTTCCCGTCGTCGAGTCGGCGGCGCCGGCCACTACTGGACGTCGTTGCCGGTGCCGTCGTCGATCACCGTCTGCCCCGGCTCGAGGCGCACGGTGTTGGCGGTCGTCGTCGCATCGAGGAGGTAGTCGATGAAGCCGGAGCCGGTGATGATGTTGCCGATCGCGCTATAACCGCTGGCATCGCTCGACAGCAGCACGCCGATCTGCTCGCTGTCGACGATGACGTTGTCCTCGATCCGGCTGTCCGTCGCGGGATCGAACGCCTCGATCGCGAAGTCGGTGCCGGTGATCATGTTGCCCCGGTAGCGGCCCCCGATGTCGCCACTGATGGAGATCCCCTCTTCGAGGGGCGTCGTGCGCAGCCCCACGATGCCGTTGGCCTCCACCACCGACCCGGCGGCGCCGAACGCTCCGATCGCGGCGTTGAAGCCGCCCCCCGAGGCCGGTCCGACGAAGCTGTTGTCGGCGACCGTGGTGTCGGTCGGCGTGCCGATCGGGAAGCTGCCCGGCGGGCCGAGGCAGCCGGCCGCGCCGCCGACGAGCAGCGCACCCCAGGCTCGACTGTCGGTGAAGGCGTTGTCCTCGACGGTGACGGCGGACGAGCTGCCGAAGATCTCGAATCCGCGGATGGTGTTGTCGAAGCAGTTGTCGCGCACCCGGGCGCCGGCGACCTCGCCACCGGTGACCACCACCGAGTCGCAGAGGAACTCCTCGGTGGAGAAGAAAAAGTCCGGAGCGAAGACGACGCCGCGGGTGAGGTCGCGGAAGGTGATCCCTTCGATGGTGAGGTTGCGCTGCGTGCCGAAGCGGCCCCAGGTCACCAGCCCGCGGTTGAACTGCGACGTCGTCGACCCGGGATCGGGCGTGCCGTCCGGCAAGGTGATGCCGCGGATCTCGGCCGCGCACGGAGCGAAGCCGCCACCGTCGGAGTCGCTGTCGGAGTCGCTGTCGGAATCACTGTCCGAGTCGCTGTCGGAATCGCCGTCGTCGCTCGCCGGCAGCCGGCCGCGGATCGTCAGGTCGTCGACCTCGGGCACCAGCAGCGGCACGCCGTCGAGCTGGAACACTCCTTCGACGATGACGGTGCCGCCGTCGCCGACCGAGTCGAGCGCGTCCTGCAGCGCCTGACGATCGACCGCAGGATCGTCGAGTCCGACGACCACGACGGTGTCGCTGTCGCTGTCGCTGTCGCTGTCCGCGTCCGCCTGGACGGCGGGCGCCAGCGTCAGCGTTGCGACCGCCAGCGCCAGCCCCCACACGCACTTGGAACCCCACTGCGCTCGCACATCCCTCATCCTCACGCCTCCTCTGCCGGGCCGTTGATGTGCGTCGAGGGTAGCACCGATCGGAGGAGCGGAGCGCAGCGTGTAACTCTCCTCCCACCCGGCACGCCTGTCCACGTAGGCGGTAAGATGCGCCGCAATTCGCCCTCATGGCCGAACCACTCTCAGCGATCGAGCCGCCGAGCTGGCTGGGCGGCGGCGA
>JBPEXA010000603.1:0-8436 GCA_052032135.1 Thermoanaerobaculia bacterium
CCGAGCAGCTCCGCGGTGTAGCGGATGCCGGCGAGGCTGAACCCCCGCCGCGCGATGCGGTCGAAGAGGCGATTGGCGTCGAACAGCGCCGATCCGGTCTCGCCGGCGACCGCCCGGATCACCGCGTTGAAGGCGTCGACCCGCTCCTGGATCATCTCCAGCTCGTCGGCGTTCAGCACCTCGGTGTCGGCCAGCGGGCGGCCGTTGCCGCCGAGCTCGACCGGGATGCCGTTGCCGGCCGCCAGCGACGGCCCCGCGGAGAGCAGCACTCTGTCGCCGAGGCCGAGCGGGCCGTCGGGGCCGAGCAGGGGGATCGGGAAGCCCTCGAACAGCACCGGCTGCTGCGTCACCGGGTCGACGATCACCGGCGGGATGGTGCTGACGAAGGGGATCGCGGTGACGTTGGGGAGGGTGGCGAGCGCCAGCTCGGCGCCGGCGTCGACCAGGGCGGTGACGATTGCCCGGTAGTCGGCCTCGAAGTCGGCCAGCGGGGTCAGCGTCACGCCGTCGAGGACGATGCCGCTGGTCGCCGCGCCGAGCACGTCGTTGTTGCCGATCCACAGCGTCGCGAAGGTCGGTTGCTGCGCCACCGCCTGTTCGAGAGCGGTGCCGAGGCCGCGCAGCACCAGCGCGTGGGAGGTGCCGACGCCGGCGTTGGTGAGCGTGTCGCGCACCGTCGCCCCGGGGACGCCGAGGTTCTGATAGGTCGGCACCCCCATGTTGATCGGCGATCCGTTGCCGGGCTCCGGCGAGATGATGATCGGCTCGAGGCTCTTGAGGGTGAGTCGCGCGGGGATCCCGGGATCGGAGACCAACGGCTGTTCGAAGGGGCCGCGTGCCGCCCGCTGGTGGATCTGGCGCGGGAAGCTCGCCAGCTGGCCGAGCTCGCCGATGCTGGCGCTGATGACGCCGGCGGTGAGGCTGTCGCCGAGGGCGACGTAGCGGGTGAAGTCGGCGGCGGCGACCGGGGCCGCGAGGACGGCGGCCGCCAGGAGGAGGGTGCTTGCGATGCGCGGGGTCATGTCGGTCCTCCCTGGCGTCACCGGGTCCAGGTGACGCCGATGAGCCACACCTCGTTGTTGTAGGTGCCGTTGAAGTTCTCGGCGCTCACCGTCGTCGTCCGCTCGTCGAACGGGACGTACATCAGCGCGAAGTCGAAGCCTCCGGTGCCGGGCGCCGGCCCCCACCCGAGGGTGTAGCCGTTGCGGTCGGCATCGGGGAGCAGAGGGCCGAGCCGCTCGTCGGGGATCGGGTTCTCGTCGAAGACGTAGCCCGCCCGCCACTCCTTGCCGCCGCTCGACCGGCGCACGCCGAGGCGGTAGTTGTTGGACTCCTCCCATCGCTGCTCGAGCACGAGGTCGTCGAGCCGCTCGTCGGCGAAGCCGACGACGATGTCGGAGAAGCTGTTCCATCCCGCCCAGTTGGCGTCGACCTCGACCAGCCACCGATCGTTGGGGCGGTAGGCGACACCGAGGCTGGCGGTGTCGGGGAACTTGACGTCGGTCGAGATCGCCGATCCGGTGGCGAACGGGATCGACCGCGCGATCAGATCATCGAACGGTGCCGAGCCGGTGAGCACCTGGCGGAACGACGCGTCGCCCTCGTAGTGCACCTCGAGCCGGCTGCGGTAGGAGAACCCCCACGACCAGCGCTCGGTCGGTCGGTGGAGGAGCCCGAGCTGCCAGCCGAAGCCGCTGGCGACGTCGCTCTCGAGCCGGCTGCGCCCGACCTCCGCGGCGGCCAGCGTGAACGGGTTGATGGCGCCGAGCGACCGTTCCAGCTCGACCTCGGAGAACCGCGCCACCAGGCCGGCGCCGACGCCGAGCCGCTCCGTCACCTGGAGGGCGATGGTCGGCGACACGTCGACCGACGCCAGCGCGGCGCGGGTGACCAGGAAGCGGCCCGCGTAGTCGTCGGGCCATCGGGTCTCGAGCCCGAACGGGCTGTGCACGGCGAGGCCGAACTTCCACAGGTCGGTGAGCGGCCGGATCCAGTAGACGTGGGGGACGACCTCCTGGACGTCCTCGAGCTCGGCGCGGACGCCGACGCCCGGGAACGGCTCGCCGCCCATGAACTCGCCGCCGCTCGATCGGAGATAGGTGGCGCCCGCCGACAGGTGGCGATCGGTGAAGAAGGCGAGGCCGCCGACGTTGTGGAAGAGCGCCGAGCCGTCGTCCGCCTGCGCGGTGAAAGCGCCCGCCATCCCCATCGCGCGGGTCCCCTGCTCGAAGATGTGGAAGCCGGCCCCGGACGCCGGCGCGGCGGCGACGGCGAGCAGCAGCAGGGTGGTCCAGGCGCGTCGATCTGCGGGTCGGTTCATCCTGCGCTCCTTCGCCTCGCGGCGGTCCGCCGGGGGCGGGGTGAGGGGACAGCGGGCACCCTAAGAGACCCCCGACGGGGTGTCAATCGGAGGCCCGGGGGGAGAGTGGCTGGTAGAGTCCGGGGCATGACGGAAGAGCAGCAGTCGGAACAGCAGGCGGAGACTCTCGAGCGGCTGGGCGGGTACCTCGACGAGCTGTTCGAGGACCCGCTGCTCGACTCGGAGACCGGCCACTACTACGTCGGGTACGGCTCGACGATCCTCGAAGTTTCGGTCGAGCCCTACGGTCCGCAGGAGACGATCGTCCGCATCACCGCCTACTGCGTGCAGGACGTCGAGATGGACGCCGAGCTGGCCCTCGGGCTGCTGGAGCTCAACCACGAGCTGCCGGTCGGCGCCTTCGAGCTCGTCGGCTCGGACATCTTCTTCTCCCACACCCTCTTCGCCCGCTCCCTGAACAGCATGAGCGTGATGGGGGCGATCGCCGCGGTCGCCACGATCTCCGACGACTACGACGACCGGATCGTCGCCCGCTACGGCGGCCGCACGGCGCTCGATCAGATCCGCCAGACCGGCGGCCGCAAGCAGCGCCAGCAGTCGACCGTCGGCTGAGGCGATCTCACCGCCTCAGCGGTCGCGGACCGCGGCTTCCGCCTCGCGGTCGAGGATTCGCTGCTTGAGGTCCTGGCGCTTGTCGCGCAGCTTCTTGCCGCGCGCGAGGGCGATGACGACCTTCACCAGGTTGCCCTTGAGCACGACCGAGAGCGGCACGCAGGTCTGTCCCTGGATCGTCGTCCGCCCGAAGATGCGGTCGATCTCCCGTCGATGGAGGAGCAGCTTGCGGCGCCGTTCGGGATCGTGGTTGCTGCGGTTGCCGTGGCTGTACGGGCTGATGTGGGCACCGACGAGGTACGCCTCGCCGCCGACCACCTCGACGTAGCTGTCCTTGAGCTGCAGGCGGCCGGCGCGGATCGACTTCACCTCCGTCCCCTGCAAGGCGATGCCCGCCTCGAAGGTCTCGAGGATCTCGTAGTCGTGGCGCGCCCGCCGATTGACGGCGAGGGTCTTGCGCCGTTCGTGGTCTTCGTCGCTCACCATCGTCTCCCTCCGGCATCGCCGGCGAAGGGCGCCATTGTGCACCATCGGGGCGGTGTCGTCGCTGGGGCGGCGGCCGTCGGCCGGTCCCGGCGGCAGGCGGGGCTGCTAGAGTTCCCTCGATGAGCGCCTTCAAGGGGTTCGCGCTCGCCCTCGGCGCCGCCATCGGCGCCCTCGGGACCGCCGCGACCGGGGCCGCCCGAGCCGACGAGCCGCGACTGTCGGCGGTCAGCGTGGCGATCGACGACGGGCGGGTGGCGGTCAGCGTTCGGCTGGAGAACGCCTTCTCGGACTCGATGATGGAGCGGATCGGCACCGGGCTGCCGACCGGCATCGACTACCAGTTCCGCCTCGACCGGGATCGCAAGCGGTGGTTCGACGCCAGCCTCGACACCAGCAGCCTCGAGGTGGTGGCGATGTACAACGCGGTGACCACCGAGTATCTGGTCAACTTCAAGCTCGACGGCAAGTTGATCGAGAGCCGGATGGTGCGCGATCGC
The DNA here is from genome assembly GCA_052032135.1 of Thermoanaerobaculia bacterium. Classification (GTDB taxonomy): domain Bacteria; phylum Acidobacteriota; class Thermoanaerobaculia; order Multivoradales; family JAHEKO01; genus CALZKB01. Next base: position 3,916 of record JBPEXA010000603.1, read on the forward strand.
GACGCCCTCGAGGCGGCGATGACGCGCATCGAGGGGCTGCCGATCTTCGAGCTCACCGGCGACTACGGCGACGAGCGGCTGCTGGTGCGGGCGCGCGCCGACCTCGGTTCGAAGACCGGCTTCCTCTTCCTGCCGACCCGCATCGGCACCGGCTGGCACCGCTCGCGGAAGTTCCGCGCCACCGACGGAGCCGGTTAGATGCCGTTCGTCCAGCGGCTGCGACGGCACCGCAAGGACAACCGCTGGATCGCCGGCGGCCTGCTGGTGCTGCTGCTGGGGACGATCGCCCTCTTCTGGGCGGTGCAGCGGGCGCGCGACCTGCCGCCCGAGATGATCACCAACCGCGTCCTGCTGTTCGCGGTATGGAGCATCAACCTGGTGCTGATCGTGGCGATCAGCTTCGTGCTGGCGCGCAACCTCCTCAAGCTCGCCGTCGAGCGCCGCCACCGGGTGCTCGGCTCGAAGTTCAAGACCAAGCTGGTCGTCACCTACATCGCGCTGTCGCTGGTGCCGGTGATCCTGCTCTTCGTCTATGGCACCCGTCTGCTCCAGGGGTGGCTCGACCGCTGGTTCGACGAGCCGGCGATCGAGCAGCTGCTCGACCAGGGGTTCGAGGTCGCCCGCGGCCTCAACGACGAGCTGCGCGAGGGTCGCCTGCGCGACGCGCGCAGCGTGCTGCTCGAGGTCGAGCAGACCGACTTCGACAATCCGCGACGGCTGCGCAGCCTGCAGGCGCTGCTGAGCCGTGAGCTCGAGGCGCGCGAGCTCGACGCGCTGGCGGTCTACAACGGTACCGACTTCGTGCACGGCCTCGTCAACTCGAGCGCCGACATGGTCGAGCTGCCGGAGATCGACCTCGAGTTTCTCGCCGCGGTCCTCCAGGAGGGGTCGAGCACGCGCTTCCAGACGGCGTCGAACGGCCTCCACCGCATCGTGCTCGGCGCGGCGGCGAGCGACGGTCCGCCCGGTGGCAAGCGGCCGGTGGTGGTCGCCGCCCGCCTGGTCGATCCGGACCTCGCCGCCCGTACCGACGCGGTCATTCAGGCGCATCAAGGGTTCGACCAGCTCAAGTTCCAGCAGGAGGAGATCTCCGCCAGCTTCTTCCTCTCCTTCCTGATGGTGACCCTCTTCCTGTTGCTGGGGGTGACGTGGGTCGGCCTCTACCTCGCCCGCCGGGTGACCGAGCCGATCGAGGCGCTGGCCGAGGGGACGCGCCGGGTCTCCGAGGGGGCGCTCGATTTCCGCGTCGAGGTCGACGCCGGCGACGAGCTCGGCGTGCTGGTCGACTCGTTCAACCGGATGACCGGCGAGCTCGAGCAGTCGACGCGCGAGCTGACCGACGCCAACCGCCAGCTCGCCGAAGAGCGGGCGGTCATCAGCGCGGTGCTGCAGAGCACCGCCGCCGGCGTCATCGCCGTCGACGAGCGCGGCGTGGTGCTCGCCTTCAACGGCGCCGCCCGCAACATGCTGCGCCAGCGCGACGGCGAAGTCCTCGGCTGCGCGATCGACGAGGTGTGGGGGGACGCCGAGCGGGCGAAGCTCGCGCGACTGTTCGTCGAGGCGGCCGACCGCGAGGGTCGGCTGGTCAGCAACGTGCGGTTGATGCTCGCCGGCAGCTGGAAGACGTTCGAGGCGAAGGTGACGGCGCTGCGGGAGGCGGAGGGAGAGCTGCGCGGTCACGTGATGGTGCTCGAGGACCTCACCGAGCTGATCCACGCGCAGCAGCGCGCGGCGTGGAACGACGCCGCGCGCCGCATCGCCCACGAGATCAAGAACCCGCTGACGCCGATCAAGCTGGCCGCCGAGCGGCTGTTGCGGCGCTACCGGAAGCAGGACCCCGATCTCGGCGAGTCGCTCGAGGACGCCGTCGACATCATCGTCCGCGAGGTCGGCCACATGCAGGGGATGGTCGACGAGTTCTCGCGCTTCGCCCGCATGCGGCGACCGCAGCCGAAGCAGGTCGACCTCGGCCGCATCGTCGAGGAGACGCTCCACCTGTACGAGGGCCTCAAGGAGGGGGTCGACGTCGGTGCCGACATCCAGCCCGGGGTCGACGAGGCGTGGCTCGACGGCGAGCAGTTCAAGCAGGTGCTGATCAACCTGCTCGACAACGCCGTCGAGGCGATCCAGCCGCCCGGCAAGGTCAAGGTGTCGGTGGGGCGCGACAACGGCGCGCTGCGGATCCAGGTCGCCGACACCGGTCGCGGGATCCCGCCCGAGGCGCGCGAGAAGCTGTTCCTGCCGCACTTCTCGACCAAGGGGCGCGGGACCGGCCTCGGGCTGTCGATCGTCCGCCGCATCATCTCCGAGCACCACGGGACGATCCGCGTCTCCGACAACCGGCCCCACGGCACGGTGTTCACCGTCGAGATCCCCCAGGGCTAGCCTGCTGGCAGGCCTATTTCGGCGGCAGCGAGCGGGCGAAGCCCGCTCCGGCGGCGACCCAGTCGGCGAGGTCGTCGTCCTCCGCCACCCCTTCGGGGGCGACGTAGACCATCCCCTTCAGCGGTCGCCCGGTGAAGTCCATCTCGCGGGCGTGGTCGCGGGCGAGCCGCTCGGCGTAGGCGTCGGGGCCGACCCGCACCATCAGGTCGTCGCCGTTGACGCCGCACGCCATGTGGCCGCCGACCATGAAACAGAGGCCGCCGAACATCCGGCGCTCCTCGACGTCGGCGGCCTCGCCGAGCACGCCGCGGATCCGCTCCGCCAGCCCTTCGTCGTACGGCATCGCGGACCGATCCTAGCCCGCGCGGTGCCTCCGGGGCCGCTTGACAGCTGCCGTACACTGGCCGGCCTATGGAGTCGATCGTCGTTCGCGGGGCTCGTGAGCACAATCTCAAGAACGTCACGCTCGAGATCCCGCGCAACCGGCTGGTGGTGATCACCGGGGTGTCGGGCTCGGGGAAGTCGTCGCTCGCCTTCGACACCCTCTACGCCGAAGGGCAGCGGCGCTACGTCGAGTCGCTCTCCGCCTACGCACGCCAGTTCCTGGAGCAGATGGAGAAGCCGGACGTCGACTCGATCGACGGGCTGTCGCCGGCGATCTCCATCGAGCAGAAGTCGGTCTCCCGCAACCCCCGCTCGACGGTCGGCACGGTGACCGAGATCCACGACTACCTGCGCCTGCTCTACGCCTCGATCGGCGAGCCGCACTGCCCCACCTGCGGCAGCGAGGTGCGGCCGCAGACTGTGCAGCAGATGGTCGATCGCGTGCTCTCGCTCCCGCAGGGGACGCGTCTCGTCCTCTACGCCCCGTACGTGCGGGGCAAGAAGGGCGAGTACCGCAAGCAGCTCGAGCAGATGACGCGTGAGGGGTTCGTCCGCGCCCGCATCGACGGCGAGACCGTCGAGCTGACCGGCGAGGCGCCGAAGCTCGACAAACAGAAGAAGCACGACATCGACCTGGTGATCGACCGGCTGGTGGTCAAGGCGGGCATCGAGCAACGACTCACCGACTCGATCGAGACCGCGCTCAACGTCGCTGACGGGTTGATCGTCATCGCGCCGGAGGGGATGGCGGAGGAGACCCTCTCGCGCCACTACGCCTGCGTCAACTGCGGCGCCAACCTCGCCGAGGTCACCCCCCGCCTCTTCTCGTTCAACTCGCCGTACGGCGCCTGCCCGACCTGCTCGGGCCTCGGGACGCTGCGGGCGCTCGACCCGGGGCGGATCGTCGTCGATGCGGAGCGCTCGATCGACGCCGGCGCGATCGCGGTGTGGAAGAACGGCCCCACCTCCTGGGTGCGGCAGATGCTGGAGACGCTGGGAAAGAAGCTCGACTTCTCGCTCGACACGCCGTGGCAGGAGCTGCCGTCGGCGGTGCGGGACGTCATCCTCTACGGCAGCGGCGACGAGGAGATGACGTTCCAGCTCGAGGGGAAGAAGTCGAGCTACAAGTGGCGCGGCCAGTACGAGGGGGTCCTCCCCCGGATGGAGCGGCGGTACCGGGAGACCGAGTCGACGCGCGTCCGCACCGAGATCGAGAAGCTGATGGCGTTCCGCCCGTGCGACGCCTGCGACGGCCGCCGGCTGCGTCCGGAGGCGTTGGCGGTGACGGTGGCGGGCCGCAGCATCGACCACCTGTCGTCGACCACCATCGGCGAGCTGCGGTCGTTCTTCGACGCGATGGCGCTCGACGACCGGCAGTCGGCGATCGCCGGCAAGGTGGTGCAGGAGATCCGTGACCGTCTCGGCTTTCTCGACAACGTCGGTGTCGGCTACCTCAGCCTCAGCCGGGCGTCGGCGACGCTGTCGGGGGGCGAGAGTCAGCGGATCCGGCTGGCGACGCAGGTCGGATCGAAGTTGATGGGGGTGCTCTACGTGCTCGACGAGCCGTCGATCGGCCTCCACCAGCGGGACAACCAGCGGCTGCTGGCGACCCTCGGTGGGATGCGCGACCTCGGCAATACGGTGCTGGTGGTCGAGCACGACGAAGAGACCATCCGCGCCGCCGATTGGGTGGTCGACCTCGGCCCCGGCGCCGGCGTGCACGGCGGCGAGATTGTCGCCGCCGGCACCCCG
>JBPEXA010000604.1:0-1929 GCA_052032135.1 Thermoanaerobaculia bacterium
TCAGGGATCGTCCGGTGCCGCGATCCCGAGGTCGGCGTAGACCTGGGCGGTGACGCGGTCGAAGCGCTGCTGGTGGGCGGCGGCGCTCGGGGTGCCGTTGACCACGCAGGCGACCACGACGCCCGCCTCGGGGTCGGCGAAGGCGACCGACGAGCGGTCGCCGCCGTGGCCGAACGTGCGCGACGACGCGTGGGGGCCGAAGCCATAGGGCACCGGTCCGTCGCCGTGCCAGGCGGAGTTGACGATCACGCCGAGCCCCCAGTCGAGGGGGAAGCGGAAGGTGTGGTCGAGGAGGCCGACGCGGTGGCGGGCGGTGAGCGCGGCGACCGTCTGCGGCGTCAGCAGCCGCGCGCCGTCGAGCTCTCCGCCGGCGAGCAGCATGCGCCAGAAGCGCGCCAGCTGCGCCACCGGGCCGAAGCCGCCGCCGGCGGGGGAGCAGCGGGTGGCGAACGATCGCTCGGTCCACGGGTGCGGCTCGCCGTCGCCGCCGCTGTCGTAGACCGGCGCCAGCCGCGGGCGGAGCTCGTCGTAGCGCTCCGCCGGGATCCCCAGCCAGCAGTCGTCCATCGCGAGCGGCTCGAAGATCTCCTGGCGCACGTAGTCGCGCGGGTGACGGCCGTCGAGCCGCCGGATGAGCTCGCCGAGGATGAACCAGCTGGAGGCGAGGTGGTAGCCCGCCTTGGCGCCCGGCCGCCATCGCGGCTCGAGCTTGCGGCTGCAGATGCGGTCGATGATCGCCGCCCACGGCAGCTCGGGGAAGCCGATGTCGAGGGCGCGGATGCCGGCGGTGTGGGTCAGCAGGTGGCGCACCGTCACCCCCTCCTTGCCCCCCTCGGCGAACTCGGGGATCCAGGTGGCGACCGGCAGCTCGATGTCGAGCGCCCCCTGCTCCCACAGCCGGGCGATCGCCACCGCCACCACCGGCTTGGTCACCGACAGCCAGAGCATCAGGTGCTCGGTTGTCATCGGCTCGCCCGGCCGCGCCTCGCCGAAGGCGAGCTCCGCCACCGTGCGGCCGTCGTGGACGACGGTCAGCTGGCCGCCCGAGTGGAGCCCTTCGGCGATCCCCGCTTCGAGGTGCTCGAGCGTTCCCTGGAGCGTCATGAGGGCGGCAGGATACCTAGTATCCTCGATCGATGCCGCCGTTCCTGGCCGCCGCCGTGCAGATGACGTCGACCTCCGACGCCGACGGCAACTGGCGCTCGGCTCGCGAGCTGATCGCCCGCGCCGCCGGCCACGGAGCGCGGCTGGTCGCCACGCCGGAGAACACCAACTACCTCGGCCCCCACGCCGAGAAGGTGCGGCTGGCGGAGCCGCTCGACGGCCCGACCTGCCTGCGCTTCACCGAGCTGGCGGTGCGCCACGGCATCCACCTGCTGCTCGGCTCGTTCAACGAGCGCAGCCCCGATCCCGAGCGCTGCTACAACACCTCGGTGCTGATCGCCCCCGACGGGGCGATCGCCGCCGTCTACCGCAAGATCCACCTCTTCGACGTCGATCTCGACGCCGAGGTCCGCTTCCAGGAGTCGGCGACGGTGATGCCGGGGGAGGAGGTGGTGACCGCCGACACCGATCTCGGGACGCTGGGGCTGTCGATCTGCTACGACCTGCGCTTCGCCGAGCTCTACCGCCGGCTGGCCGAGCGCGGCGCCGAGATCCTCGCCATCCCCTCGGCGTTCACCGCCCGCACCGGCCGCGACCACTGGCGGCCGCTGATCCGGGCGCGGGCGATCGAGAACCAGTGCTGGGTGATGGCGCCCGCCCAGGTGGGCCGCCACGACGACGAGGGGCTGCGCGAGAGCTACGGCCACGCGATGATCGTCGATCCGTGGGGGGAGCCGGTGGCGACCGCCGGCGACGGCCCCGGCCTCGCGCTCGCCGAGATCGATCTCGATCGGGTGGCGGCGGTGCGCCGCGCGATGCCGGTCG
>JBPEXA010000605.1:0-1857 GCA_052032135.1 Thermoanaerobaculia bacterium
CGCGGCCCGTCCGGCGCGGCAGCCTCACGGCGCCCGGCGGCGGGTGACCGGATCGCGGTTCGCGACGTCTACCGGGGGGCCGGGCAAGGCCCGTGCGGGCGAGGAGAGAGGGGGCTTGTGAAAACTTTCACAAGGTGGTACACTCCGCGAAACGCTAGCTCGAGAGAGCTGCGGGGAGGTTCCCCTACCGTTAACGAGCCCACCGAATCTACTGGAGTCTCGCCCGAGAATCCAGCTGCTCCAACCGCCCCACCCCATTCCCTGGCCCACCCAGGGTAAATCCAAAACGGCTCACCCCACCGGAACCTCCCTTCATCTTCCTTTCCAGCGCCCCGCCCGCCATCCACGCACGGCATCGACCGCAGCGCATCGCGAGGCGGGGCCTTTGACGTCCCGGCCGCTCGTCGGCCGCACGGCCCTCGTCACCGGCAGCGCCGTGCGGGTCGGTCGAGCGATCGCCGAAGCGGTCGCCGCGGCCGGCGGCGACGTCTGGGTCCACTACGGGCGATCGAGCCAGGCCGCGGCCGAGACCGCTGAAGCGCTGCGCTCCCGCCACGGCGTCCGTGCGTCGGCGGTGCAGGCCGACCTCACCGATCCCGAGGCGATCGACGCCATGTTCGGGAAGGTCGCCGACGACGCGGGAGCTCTCGACCTGCTGGTCAACAACGCCGCCAGCTTCGAGTCGGCGCCGTTCGACGAGGTCGACAGCGAGGCGTGGGACGCCTCGCTGGCGGTCAACGCTCGAGCTCCGCATCTGTGCGCGCGGGCCGCGCGGCCGCTGTTGGAGGCGGCGGCGGAGGCGCGCGGAGGCAGCTCGGCGATCGTCAATCTCGCCGACCTCGCGGGCGTGGTGCCGTGGCGCCGGCACGTGCAGCACGGCGTCAGCAAGGCGGCGCTCCTGCACTGGACGCGAGTGGCCGCTCTCGAGCTGGCGCCGCGGGTGCGCGTCAATGCCATCGTCCCGGGCGCCATCCTGCCGCCCCCCGGCGTCGACGAGGAGAGCGACCAGTGGCGACGAGCGAAGGACCAGAACCCGCTCGGCCGCACCGGATCGCCGGCCGGCATCGGCGCCGCCGTCGTCTTCCTCGCCAGCGCGGAGTTCGTCACCGGTGAGGTACTCTTCGTCGACGGCGGCGAGCACCTCTACGGCAGCACCAAGCGCTGATCCCCGGCCCTTCGAATGACGTCCGATCGCATCCTCATCCGCGACCTGCGCCTGCGGGGCATCCTCGGCATCAACGACTGGGAGCGCGAAAAGCGCCAGGACATCGTCGTCAACCTCGCGCTGTGGGGCGACTTCCGGCGGCCGGGGGAGAGCGACGACATCGACGACACCCTCAACTACCGGACGATCACCAAGCGGGTGATCGAGCACGTCGAGAGCTCGGAGCATCACCTGGTGGAGCGGCTGGCCGCCGAGCTGGCCCGCATCTGCGTCGACCACGGCGCCGAGCGGGTGACGGTGCGCATCGAGAAGCCGGGCGCGCTCCGCTTCGCCGACTCGGTCGGCATCGAGATCGACCGCAGCGCCGCCGACTTCGGCGAGCGTGGCTGAGCGCGAGGGCGTGGTCGTGGTCGAGATCGAACGGGTCGACGACCTCCAGGCGCTCGACCGGCTGCTGGCGGCGTCGCACGCCACGGACGTCTGGATCTTCAAGCACAGCCTCATCTGCGGCGTCTCTTCGGCGGCCCTGCGCCCGTTCGAGCGGTTCGCCGGGGAGGCGGCGGACGGAGTGCGCTTCGCGGTCATCGAGATCCAGCGGGCCCGGGAGGTGTCGGCGGCGGTGGCGGACCGGCTGGGCGTCCGTCACGAGTCTCCGCAGGCGCTGCTGGTGCGCGACGGCGAAGCGGTCTGGC
>JBPEXA010000606.1:0-2031 GCA_052032135.1 Thermoanaerobaculia bacterium
CAACCTCGGCTCGATCGCCGCCTTCGAGGTGTACGCCGGCGGCGCCGGCTACACCGCCAGCAAGCACGCCCTGCGCGCCGTGACCCGCACCCTGAGACTCGAGCTCCTCGGCCGGCCGGTCCGCGTCACCGAGATCTGCCCCGGCATGGTCGAGACGGAGTTCTCCAAGGTCCGCTTCGACGGCGACGAGGAGCGGGCGGCGGCGGTCTACGAGGGGATGACGCCGCTCACGGCCGACGACATCGCCGACTGCGTCGCCTGGGTGGCGACGCGGCCGTCACGCGTCAACATCGACGAGATCGTGGTGAGGCCGAGAGACCAGGCGACCGCCTGGGCCGTGCACCGGTCCGAGTGAGCGCGGTTTCGAAACGGCGTGCCGCGGTGTCCAATCCAGTGGGGGTGGCGATCGTGCGACGGCGACAGCGGGCTCTCCGAGCGGCGGCGGCAGCGCTGTTGGCGCTCGTGGCGGCGGTCTCGACGTCGGGCTGCCGTGCCAGCGGAGCGACACCGGGCCGCGATCCGGTCCGCTCGGGAGAGCGCGCCGTGAGCTTCGACGACCGGTGGGCGGAGGTCGAGCGGCTGATCTCCGAGCAGCAGCACCGCGCGGCGATCGACATCGTCGCCGAGATCCGCGACGCCGCGGCGGCGGCGGGCGACGTCGACGACTGGACCCTCGCCCTCGTCCGCCAGGTGCAGCTGGAGGCGTCGCTCGGAGGGCTCGAGACCGCGCTGCGGCTGCTGATGGACGCTCCATGGCCGGAGGATCGCCGGTCGCGCCTCGCGCTGCAGATCGTCCACGCCCACACCATCGCCCGCTACCTCGACCAGTACGGCTGGGAGGTCGGGCAGCGGGAGGCGGTCGGTCCGAGGGAGCGGGTCGACCTGCGCCAGTGGACGCGCGAGCAGCTGGTGGCGGCCGCCAACGAGGCGTGGGCGGCGGCCTGGGAACAGCGCGACGGCTGGGGCGACGAACGACCGTCGCGTCTCGAGAGCTACGTCGACGTCAACGACTACCCGCAGCGGATTCGCGGCACGCTGCGCGACGTCGTCGCCCACCTGTGGGTCGAGATGCTCGCCAACACCGGCTACTGGTCGCCGGCCGACCACCACCGATCACCGCCGCTCGCCGACGGCGCCCTCGCCGCCGGTGAGCCGGCCGATCCGGACGGGCACCCGCTGGCGAGGATCGCCGCCATCCTCGGCGACCTCGAACGGTGGCACCTCGACAACGGCCGCGACGAGGCGGCGCTCGACGCTCGTCTGGAGCGCATCGAGCGGCTGTGGGCGCACGCTTCGAGCGTCGAGCGACCGGTGCTCGAGGCGGCGCTCGAGAGCGGCTTGGAGCGGCTCGGCCGCGAGCAGCCGTGGTGGTCGTTCGGCATCGACAAGCTCGCCCGGCTGACGATGGGTCGCGGCGACCTGGTGGCGGCGAGAGCGCTGGCCCGCCGGGCGGCGGCGGCCCACCCGCGATCGATCGGCGGCCGGCGGGCGGCGCAGCTGGTCGCCTCGCTCGAGGCTCCGGCGTTCACGCTCGAGGCGATGCGGTCGGACGGCGCCGAGCGCCGATCGATCCTCGTCCGTCACAAGAACCTCGACCGCCTCCACTTCCGTGCCTGGAGGCTCGACCTGGTCGAGACGGTGACCGCCAGCCGCGACTACAACCTGCTGCCCGCCCACCGCGAGGTCGAGCGGCTGCTGGCGCGGGTCGAAGCCGACCAGACGTGGACCGTCGAGCTTCCCGCGACCCCCGACCTCGAGATGCACCGCAGCTACGTGGTGCCGCGCTCGAGCGCCGACGGCCTCTGGGTGGTCGCCGCCTCGGCGAACGAGGACTTCCGCCCCGGCGGCAACCGCCTGCAGGCGATCCACTGGATCCGCACCGGTCTGGTGATCGAGGCCCAGGTGGTCGACGGTGTCGTCGCCGTCGAGGTGCGGGACGGCGAGAGCGGCCGCCCGAAGGCGGGAGCGACCGTCGAGCTGTGGCGCCTCGACTATCGCCAGGGTCACCGGCGGGCGCGGGCGGCCCGCACA
>JBPEXA010000607.1:0-4984 GCA_052032135.1 Thermoanaerobaculia bacterium
GCATGACGTGGGTGCGGAAGCTCGACCCCGAGCGCTCGAGGAGCTTGTTGACGACGATCAGCACCACGCCGATCGCGGCGCCGATGCCGATCAGGTTCCACGGCAGGGCGCCGTCGCCGAAGAACCCCTCGGTGAGGCTGGCGAAGAGCGCCGCCTGGGGGGCGCGCAGCCCGTCGCCGATGACGTAGGCGTTGTGGAGGAGGGTGAGGATCGGCGCGAAGCAGAACGCGGTGATGACGCAGGCGAGGATCTCGGTCCACTGTTGGTTGCGCGGGGTGGCGCCGACCAGCAGCCCGGTCTTGAGGTCCTGGGCGACGTCGCCCGAAGTGCAGGTGGCGCAGCAGACCACGCCGGCGATGCCGAGGGTGGCGAGGATCGCCGAGTCACCGCGGATGCCGAGGGCGAGCATCACCCCGGCGGCGATCAGCAGAGCGCAGATCGTCATCCCCGACACCGGAGAATTGGACGAGCCGACGAGCCCGGCGATGTAGGTGGCCACCGCCACGAAGAGGAACGACGTCAGCACCATCAGGATCGCGGTGAGCGCGGCGATGCCGTGATGCTGCACCAGGTAGTCGTAGAAGGCGAAGGTCGCCAGCGTCGTCAGCGCGAAGATGGTCAGCAGCGCGGCGATCGAGATGTTGCGCTCGGTGCGCGGCGCCTCGCCGTCCCCGGCGGCGGCGCTCACCGCCCTGAGGCCGGTCACCCCGGCGACGATACCGTGGCGCACCTGGAAGATCGAGTAGAGGCCGCCGACCAGCATGGTGCCGACGCCGACGTAGCGCACCTGGCTCGACCACAGGTCCCAGGCGTGGTCGAGCGCCGTCACCCCCTCGCCCGGCGCTCCCAGCATCGGCAGGATGATCACCCACCCGATCACGCCGCCGAGCGTGATCAGCGAGGCGATCTGGAGGTCGACGATGTAGCCGACGGCGAGCAGCGCGACGCTCATGTCGGCGCCGGCGTAGAACACCGAGCGCCCGCGGGCGATGGCGGTCTCGACCGTCTCGTGCACCAGGTGGAGGCCGTTCAGCACGAACTTGAAGATCGCGCCGACCAGCACCCCCTCGCCGATCGCCCGCACGCCGAGCCGCGAGCTCGCCGCCGCCTCGTCGTCGCGACCCGCCTCCTCGCCGACGATCAGCACCTCCGAGCAGGCGACCCCTTCCGGGTAGACGAGGTCGGGCCGGTCGACGATCAGCGCCTTGCGCATCGGCACCATGAAGACGATGCCGAGCAGGCCGCCGAGCATGGTGATCAGCGTCGTCGGCCAGAACTGGAAGTTCTGCCAGGCGCCGACCATGATCAGCGCCGGCACGGTGAAGATGACGCCGGCGGCGAGGCTCTCGCCGGTCGACGCCATCGTCTGCACGATGTTGTTCTCGAGGATCGAGCCGCTGCGCAGAATGCCGCGCAGGATCGCCATCGAGATCACCGCGGCGGGGATCGAGGCGGACACCGTCATCCCGGCGTAGAGGCCGAGGTAGGTGTTGGCGGCCCCCATCACGATCGACAGCAGGGTGCCGAGGACGAGCGCCCGGAGGGTGATCTCGGTGGTCGTCTGGTGAGCGGGGACGTACGGCGGGGTGGTCGCGGCCTCGGCCTTCATCGAGCGTCTCCTGCTGGGCGCGACCCGGACGGCCGCGGGAACCGGTGGTGCGATGTCCCGGGATTCTACCCGCGCCGTCGGCGCCCGCTCCGTCTGGTACTCTCGCGCCGCATCCGACCACGGACCCGGGGGGAGCGGCATGATCTGGGCGATCGCCATCTATCTCGCGTTTCTCGTCGTCGTCAGTGTCCGCAAGGGCAAGGACGTCAAGACGCAGGAGGACTTCATGGTCGCCGGCCGCGGGGTCACCGCGACCTTCCTGGTCGGCACCCTGGTCTGCACCTGGATCGGCTCGGGGAGCCTCTTCGGCGGCGCCGGTCGCGCCTTTCGCAACGGCTTCTCGGCGCTGTGGATGTCGGCGGGAGCCTGGATCGGGCTGGCGATCGTCTACTGGCTGGCGCCGCGGGTGCGCAAGATCGCCCAGTTCACCGTCCCCGACATCCTCGAGACCCGCTACAACGCCGCCTCGCGCGTCCTCGGCACCATCGCCATCATCATCGCCTACCTGACGATCGCCGGCTACCAGTTCATCGGCGGCGGTAGATTGCTGAACATCCTGACCGGTATCGACCCGGTCTACGGCCAGATCATCATCGCGCTGCTGGTCGTCGCCTACACCGTCGTCGCCGGCATGACGTCGATCGTCGCCCTCGACCTGTTCAACGGCATCCTGATCACCGTCGGGGTGCTGATCGCGGCGCCGTTCGCGCTCGGCGCCGCCGGCGGCTGGGAGCGGCTGACGACGACGCTGCCGGAGACCCACTTCACCCTCTTCGGCGCCTTCGGCGCGGCGTCGGCGATCGGCCTCTTCCTGCCGACCTTCCTGCTGCTGCTGGGGGAGAGCTCGATCTACCAGAAGTTCATGTCGGCCAAGGACGGGGCGACGGCGCGGCGGGCGGTGATCTTCATGATCCTCGGCGTCATCCTCATCGAGACGGTGCTCGACTCGGTGGCGATCTTCGGCGCCGGCGTCTACTGGAACGACCCCGCCTTCCAGGCGGAGGGTGGCGGCATCAGCCAGGCGGCGAGCGAGACGATCATCCTCACCTTGGGCGCCAGCGGGCAGCTGCCGTGGATCGTCGGCGCGCTGCTCCTGATCGGCGGGGCGGCGATCATCTTCTCGACCGCCAACACCTTCCTGATGGTGCCGTCGACCAACCTGGCGCGCGACGTGTTCCAGCGCTTCGTCAAGCCCGACGCCTCCGAGCAGCAGGTGATCGGCTTCCAGCGGCTGATGATCGTCGTGCTCGCCGGCGTCGCGCTGCTGATCACCACCCAGTTCCAGAGCATCCTGGCGATGGCGCTCTACGCCTACACGATGGTCGGCGCGGCGGTGACGCCGGCGCTGCTGGCGGCGTTCCTGTGGAAGCGGGCGACGCCGCTCGGCGGCATGGCGTCGGTCGCCACCGGCATCCTGTCGACCGTCGCCTTCGCCGTCTGGGTCAACGCCGGCCACGAGATCGACTGGGGCTTCATCCAGATCAACGCCGACACCGCCTACGACTACATCATCTACCCCGCCTTCATCCTCTCGGTGGTCGCGCTGGTGGTCGTCAGCCTGCTCGGCAAGGCGCCCGACGCCGAGAAGTGGCGGCCGTTCGTGGCGGAGTAGCCGGCCATGTTCGACTGGCTCGCCGACCCCCAGGCGTGGATCGCCCTCGCGACGCTCACCGCCCTCGAGCTGGTGCTGGGGATCGACAACATCATCTTCATCTCGATTCTCGCGGGGAAGCTGCCCGAAGGGCAGCAGGGGAGGGCGCGCACCATCGGCCTCATCGGCGCGATGGCGATGCGGATCGTGCTCCTCTTCTCGCTCGCCTGGGTGATCGGGCTGACCGCGCCGCTGTTCGCGGTCTTCGGGCACGAGGTGAGCGGGCGGGATCTGATCCTCATCCTCGGCGGCCTCTTCCTGCTCGGCAAGAGCACCCACGAGATCCACCAGAAGCTCGAGGGGGCGGAGCACGAGATGTCGGTCAAGAAGCAGGTCGCCTTCGGCGCCGTCATCTTCCAGATCATGCTGCTCGACATCGTCTTCTCGCTCGATTCCGTCATCACCGCGGTGGGAATGGTCGATGAGCTGCCGATCATGGTCATCGCCGTCGTCGTCTCGGTCGGCTTCATGCTGCTGTTCGCCAAGCCGATCGGCGAGTTCGTGCAGCGCCACCCAACGGTCAAGATGCTGGCCCTCTCCTTCCTGCTGCTGATCGGCACCGCCCTGGTCGCCGACGGCACCGGCTTCCACATCCCGAAGGGCTACATCTACTTCGCGATGGGCTTCTCGGTCTTCGTCGAGGCGCTCAACCTGCGGCTGCGGCGCAAGGCGTTGCCGGTCGACCTCCACGAGCCGTTCGAGGAGCACTAGGCCTCGAGCGAGCGGCGCGCGAGCGCCTCACCCGATCGACGTCACGGCGGCGGCGTGCACATGCCGCTCGCCGTCACCTCGACGTCGTCGATCGACCAGCCGGTGAAGTCGTTGGCGATCTCGTCGACGCTGTCGAAGGTGAACTGCAGCCGGATCGGCTGCCCGGCGAACGCGCCCAGCGGCAGCGGCCCGACCGTCGTCCAGCCGGTCGCCTGCGGATCGCCGGAGTCGAGCTGGAAGATCGTGGTCGCGCCGGCGGCGGTGACGACCTCCACCCGGGTGCGATCGAACGAGCCACCGGCGAACGGCTCCACCTCGCGGAAGTGGGCGAAGGTGAGGGCCGAGCCGGCGTCGAGGCCGGTGATCTCCGGCGAGATCAAGGTGCCGCGGTTGGCGCCGCCGCTCTCGTAGTCGCAGCTGGCGTCGAAGCCGTAGTAGACGGCACGCGTCGGTGAGGCGGCGCTGGGAGTGGTGCACGCGGAACCGTCGACCAGGTGCCAGAGGCCGTCGACCGTCCAGCCGTCGAGGCCGCTCTCGAAGTCGGTGGCGAGGCCGGCCGGCGGGCAGCCGGCCGCCAGGTCGCCGAGCGCGGCGCCGGCGTCGAGGCGCGGCGTCTGGCGGCCGTTGCGGGCATCGGCGAGAGCGACCCCGCTGGTGGTGAGCAGCGCGCGGACTCGCCCCGGGTCGAGCGTCGGGTCCGCCTCGATCAGCGCCGCCACCGCGCCGGCGGCGAAGGGGGTCGCGGAGGAGGTGCCGTTGAAGCAGGGATCGGTGCCGCCTCCGGCGGCGGCGGTGGTGGCGCAGTCGGACGGCGCCAGCAGGTCGAGCAGGTCGGAGCTGTTGGAGTAGCAGGTGACGCCGTCCTGCTCGGGGTCGTCGTCGAAGCAGGCGCGGCGGCCGTCGAGGTCGCAGGTGGTGCCGGCGACCGCCACGCAGGATCCGGGATCGACGCAGAATCCTCGGCCGGCGAGGCCGTCGTCGTCGTAGACGGCGCCGACGCTGATGGCGTCGCC
>JBPEXA010000608.1:0-6989 GCA_052032135.1 Thermoanaerobaculia bacterium
CCACTGCTGCCTCCCGTAGGAGTCTGGGCCGTGTCTCAGTCCCAGTGTGGCCGATCGCCCTCTCAGGCCGGCTATCGATCGTCGCCTTGGTGAGCCGTTACCTCACCAACAAGCTAATCGAGCGCGGGTCCCTCTGGAAGCGCTAGCTTTCAAGAAGAGGCCAGCTTTCCTCCTCAGACCGTAGTCTTCGGAGCGTATGCGGTATTAGCTCGAGTTTCCCCAAGTTGTCCCCCACATCCAGGCAGGTTACCCACGTGTTACTCACCCGTCCGCCGCTGTACTCGTCAGCCGAAGCCGACTTTCTCGCACGACTTGCATGTGTTAAGCACGCCGCCAGCGTTCATTCTGAGCCAGGATCAAACTCTCCAGTTTAGATCCTTCTCGAACCGACGCCGACCCCGGCTAGAGGCCGACAGCGGTTGTGTTGTTATAACGCTAAGCTTGGTTCTCCGGACATGCGCCGAAGCGCACGCCAGGAGTGAATTGACGTTGACTCGTCAAAACCTCTACTCAGTTTTCAAAGAACCGGCCCGGTCCGAAGACGCGAACGATCAGTGTACTTGACACGCAGCTTCGGTGTCAAGACCGCATCGGACTCACGTCGAAGCTCGTCTTGGGCCCTAGAGCTGGCCTACCGGGGCGACGCCCCTCGCCAGATGGGGAGCGCATTGTAGACAGCTCCCAGGACGGATGTCAACCCCCCTTCCGGGCCCGTCTGCGAAGCCTGCCGAGCCACCCCGCCGACCGCGGCGCCGGATCGACGTCGATCGGCTCGTCGTCGAGGATCGACCGCGGGTTGCGCACCAGGCAGCGCTCGGCGGTGCGGCGATCGAACCGCGATTCCAGATAGCGCGCGGCACCGGTCAGCAGCGGAGTGCGCACGTGCACGCCGTGGGCGTCGGAGGCGACGACGGCGACCCAGCCGGCTCGCAGCCAGCGGTCGATGAGGCGCGCCATCGTCACCCCCTGGCGGCCGACCAGCGCCGCCGCGTTGACCTGCGCCAGGCCCCCGGCGTCGATCACGGCGCCGAGCCGGTCGGGGTCCTCGTGCAGGAACCCGTAGCGCTCGACATGGGCGAGCAGGGGACGGTAGCCGGCGTCGCGGACGGCGGCGACGGTGTTGAGGGCCGCCTCCGGCCGGATCATCGGCCACAGCTCGAGCAGCAGCGCGCGCGAGCCGCCGAGCGGCAGGACGCGATCCGCCTCGAGGGCGGCGGCGAACTCCGAGGAGACGTAGTGCTCGCCACCGAGCTGGAGGCGAGGCCGCGGCCGACCGTCCGCCGACAGCGACGCCATCCATCCATCGAAGGCGTCGCGGACCTCCTCGACGTCGGCGGCCCCGAGGTTGGGGCGGAACAGATGGGGGGTGGCGACCAGCTCGTCGGTGCCGTCCTCGCCGGCGAGCTCGAGCATCTCGAACGCCTCGACGGACGACTGCGCCCCGTCGTCGATCCCCGGCAGGACGTGGGTGTGGAGGTCGATCCAGCCCATCGGCCGGGTAGCGTACCGCGCCGCCCGGCCGCCCGGGCGCGGCAGAGCGCCGTCAGTCCGCCGCGCCGAACCGCAATCGGCGCCCGTCGACGCGCCAGGGGAGCGTCAGCAGCCGGCGCAGCGCCTCGGGGTAGAGGCGATGCTCCTCACGGAGGATCCGCTGGGCGAGCGTCGCCTCGGTGTCGTCGTCGCGAACCGGCACCGACTGCTGCAGGACGATCGGACCGTGGTCGAGCTGCTCATCGACGAGGTGCACCGTGCAGCCGGAGATGCGCACGCCGTAGTCGAGCGCCTGGCGCTGGGCGTGGAGGCCCGGGAAGGCGGGCAGCAGGCTGGGATGGATGTTGACGATGCGCTGGGGAAAGCGCTCGACCAGCTCGCTCGACAGCAGGCGCATATAGCCCGCCAGGCAGATCCAGTCGATCTCGGCCTCGGCGAGCGCCGACGCGATCGCACGGTCGTGCTCGCGCCGCGAGGCGGCGTCGCGATGGGGGAGGCAGCGGGTCGCCAGCCCCGCCGCCGCCGCCGTCTCGAGCCCCTGCGCGCCCGCCACGTTCGACACCACGAGGGCGATCTCCGCCGGCAGCTCGCCGCGGCGGCAGGCGCGATGGATCGCCTGGAAGTTGCTGCCCCGGCCGGAGAGGAGGACCCCGAGGCGGGTCAACCGTCGCCCTCGCCGTCGTCGGGGAGGGCGTCCGCCGGGAAGTCGTAGAGCACGCCGCGCTGGCCCTTCTGCACCGTGCCGATCGGCGCCGGCTTGTGGCCGGCCCGCGCCAGCGCCGGCATCATCTCCGCAGCCACCCCCGGGTCGACGACGACCGCCATCCCGATGCCCATGTTGAAGACGCGGAACATCTCCTCGGTGTCGACCTCTCCGTGCTGCTGGAGCAGGTAGAAGACCTCCGGAATCTCCCACGCGCCGACCTTGATCTCGGCGCGGCACTTGCGCGGCAGCACTCTGGGGAGGTTGTCGGTGAGGCCGCCGCCGGTGATGTGGGCGATCGCGTGGAGCCGCTCGTCGGCGAGCCACGGCTCGAGGGCTCGCAGGTACGACAGGTGCGGCGAGAGCAGCAGCTCGGCGACGGTCTCACGGGTGTCGGCGCCCGGCACGCGGTCGCGCGGGCCGAGTCCCAGCCGCTCGAAGAAGACCCGGCGGGCGAGCGAGTAGCCGTTGGTGTGGAGGCCGGCGGACGGCAGGCCGAGGATCAGGTCGCCCGGCCGCACGCGCGAGCCGTCGATGATCCTCGGGCGGTCGACGATGCCGACGATGAAGCCGGCCAGCTCGTAGTCACCCGGCTGGTAGAAGCCGGGCATCTCGGCGGTCTCGCCGCCGAGCAGCGCGCAGCCGTTCTCGCGGCAACCGTCGGCGACCCCATCCACCAGCGCCTCCATCGTCTTCGGCTCGAGCACCCCGGCGCCGACGTAGTCGAGGAAGAACAGCGGCCGCGCCCCCTGCACGACGATGTCGTTGACGCAGTGGTTGACGAGGTCGCGGCCGACGGTCGAAAAGTCATCGGCCAGGCGGGCGACGCTCAGCTTGGTGCCGACGCCGTCGGCGGAGGCGACGAGCACCGGATCCTCGAGCCCTTCCAGATCCAGCCGGAACAGCCCGCCGAAGCTCCCGAGCTCGGAGAGCACCCCCGGCGTGAAGGTGCCGCGAACCGCCTTCTTGATGCGGGCGAGCGCCCGCTCCTGGGCGTCGATGTCGACGCCGGCGTCGCGGTAGGCGGAGCCGCTCATCCGTCGCCGCCGTCGACCAGCTCGGCGTTCTCGACCCGCGTCGACGGCGGCGGCTCGCCGCTCGGGAAGAGCTCCGCCTGACGGCGATCCCGCTCGCCGATCGGCTCCGGGTATTCGCCGGTCCAGCACGCCGTGCAGTAGCTCGCCGGGTCGCCGGCGACGCTCGCCAGCAGCCCGTCGTGGCTCAGGTAGGCGAGGGTGTCGGCGCCGACGAACCGGCGGATCTCCTCGACGCTGTTCTGGGCGGCGATCAGCTCCTCCCGTGTCGGCATGTTGATGCCGTAGTAGCACGGCGACACCGTCGGCGGGCAGGAGATGCGCAGATGGACCTCGCTCGCGCCCGCGTCGCGCACCATGCGGACGATCTTGGGCGACGTCGTCCCACGGACGATCGAGTCGTCGACCAGCACGATGCGCCGGCCGTCGATCAGCTCGCGCACCGGATTGAGCTTCACCTTGACGCCGAAGTCGCGGATCGACTGCCGGGGCTGGATGAAGGTGCGGCCGACGTAGTGGTTGCGGATGAGGCCGAACTCGAGCGGCAACCCCGACTCGCGGGCGTAGCCGAGCGCGGAGAAGAGGCCGCTGTCGGGCACCGGCACGACGCAGTCGGCGTCCGCCGGCGCCTCCCGCGACAGCCGTGCTCCCATCCGCAGCCGCGCCTCCGAGACCGAGTCGTCGAACAGATGGCTGTCCGGGCGCGCGAAATAGACCAGCTCGAACAGGCAGCGGGCCGGCTCGCGGCGGACCGACAGCCGGTGGCTGTCGAGCGCGCCGTCGCTCGCCACCACCACCTCGCCGGGGTCGAGCTCTCGCTCCGGCGTCGCGCCGATGAGATCGAAGGCGCAGCTCTCCGAGGCGAAGCAGGGCCGGCCGTCGAGCCGGCCGAGGATCAGGGGGCGGAAGCCGTGCGGGTCCCGCGCCGCGATCAGCTCGTGGGGGGTCACCACGATCAACGAGTACGCCCCCCGCACCGCCTCGAGCGCCACCATCAACGACTCGACCATCTCCTGGCGGGGATTGCACGCCATCAGGTGGAGGATCACCTCGGTGTCGCTCGAGGTCTGGAAGATCGACCCGCTCTGCTCCAGTCGATGGCGCTCGGCCACCGCGTTCACCAGATTGCCGTTGTGGACGACGGCGATCGGCCCCATCGAGGTGTTGACGACGATCGGCTGCGCGTTGTCGAGCACGCTGTCGCCGGAGGTCGAGTAGCGGGTGTGACCGAGGGCGCGGCTCCCCGGCAGGCGCTCGAGGGTGTCGGCGTCGAAGACGTCGGCGATGCCGCCCATCCCTCGCTCGACCCGCATCCGCGCGCCGTCCCACGAGACGATCCCCGAGCTTTCCTGCCCCCGATGTTGCAGCGCGTAGAGGCCGAGGTAGGTGTAGTTGGCGGCGTCGGCGTGGCCGTCGATGCCGAAGATGCCACACATCAGCGATCGCCCTCCCGCCGCGCCCGCCGGACCCCGCCGCCCGCTCCGGGGACGACCCGCGGTGCGATGTGAACGAAGCGTTCCATCGGATGGCGGCAGTCTAGCAACAGCCTCCGCCGACCCGTACAATCACCGCGCCGCCCGACCTTCGAGCTCTGCCCCTCTACCGACGCCGCCGCCCGATGCCGCCCGTCCGATGATCCACCGGATCGAGATCGGCGTCCGGCCGGGCTTCGTCGACCCGCGTGGCGAGCACGCCGCGCGTCGGATCCGCGACTTCCTGCACCTGCCGGTCGACGGCGTGCGCACCCGCGACGTCTACCACCTCGATGCCGAGCTCAGCGACGAGGAGGTCGACACCGTCGTGCGCGAGTTCTCCGATCCGGTGCGCGAGATCGGCGCCCGCGACCGGCTCGACGACGGGCGCTTCGACGTCGCCGTCCAGGTCGCCTACCTTCCCGGCGTCGCCGACCCGATCGGCCGTAGCGCGCGAGTCGCGGTCGAGGACACCCTCGGGCGGCCGCTCGGCGACGCCGCGGCGGTCTACAGCTCGACCCTCTACCTGCTCGAGGGCGTCGACGTCGCCGCCGCCGAGACGATCGCCGAAGGGCTGCTCGCCAACCCGGTGATCCAGAAGATCGACGTCGTCCCCTGGGAGCGCTGGGCGGCGTCCGCTCCCGATCTCGCGGTGCCGAAGATCGAGGAGCGCGCGACCCCGGAGGTGAGGGCGATCGACCTGTCGGGCGACGATGACGAGCTCGAGCGCATCAGCCGCGACGGCCTGTTGGCGCTGTCGCTCGACGAGATGCGCGCCATCCGCGACCACTTCACCGCCCTCGGCGACGACGCCGAGCGCCGCAAGAGAGGGCTCGGCGCGGCGCCGACCGACGTCGAGCTCGAATGCCTCGCCCAGACCTGGAGCGAGCACTGCAAGCACAAGATCTTCAACGCCACCATCGACTACCGGGAGGGGAGCGCGCCGCCCGAGCGGATCGAGTCGCTCTTCCGCAGCTACATCCAGCGGGTGACCCGTGAGATCGACGACGAGCTGCGCCGCGAGCACGGAGCGTCATGGCTGGTGTCGGTCTTCCACGACAACGCCGGCGTCGTCGCCTTCGACGATCGCGTCCACCTGGTCTACAAGGTCGAGACCCACAACTCACCCTCCGCGCTCGATCCCTACGGCGGAGCGATCACCGGCATCGTCGGCGTCAATCGGGATCCGTTCGGCACCGGCCGCGGCGCCGACCTGCTCGCCAACGTCTGGGGGTACTGCTTCGCCTCGCCGTTCTGGGACCGGGAGCTGCCGCCCGGCCTGCTCCATCCCAAGCGGGTGCGCGACGGCGTCCACAGCGGGGTGATCGACGGCGGCAACCAGAGTGGCGTCCCCTACGGCCGTGGCTGGGAGCTGTTCGACCATCGCTACCTCGGCAAGCCGCTCGTCTTCTGCGGCACCGTCGGCGCGCTGCCGGTCACCATCGCCGGCACGCCCGGTGAGGAGAAGTCGGCGCTCCCCGGCGACCGCATCGTCATGGTCGGCGGGCGGATCGGCGCCGACGGCATCCACGGCGCCACCTTCTCCTCGGCGGCGCTCGACGAGAGCTCGCCGTCGCAGGCGGTCCAGATCGGCGACCCGATCACCCAGAAGATGATGTTCGACTTTCTGCTCGAGGTGCGGGACCGGGGGCTCTACAACGCGATCACCGACAACGGCGCCGGCGGCCTGTCGTCGTCGGTCGGCGAGATGGCGGAGGGGCCGGGCGGCGCCCGCCTCGATCTCTCGGTCGCGCCGCTCAAGTACGCCGGGCTCGCGCCGTGGGAGGTGTTCCTCTCCGAGGCACAGGAGCGGATGACGCTGGCGGTGCCGGAGCGACACCTCGACGCCTTCCTCGAGCTCGCCGGTCGCCGTGCGGTCGAGGCGACGGTGCTCGGCGAGTTCACCGACGACGGCTGGCTGGAGGTGACCTGGGGGGCGACGACGGTCGCCCGGCTGTCGATGCGCTTCCTCCACGACGGCGCCCCCGAGATGCGTCTCGAGGCGCGATGGTCGCCGCCGCTGTTCGACGAGCCGCCGTCACGCCCCGACGACCACGGCCGCACGCTGGTCGAGCTGCTGGGGCGGCCGAACCTCGCCAGCGGCGAGGCGAAGGCCCGCCACTACGACCACGAGGTCAAGGGGCTGACGGTGGTCAAGCCGTGGGTCGGCGTCGAGGCGGACGTGCCCGCCGAGGCGACGGTCTTCCTCGCCCACCACGATTCGCTGCAGGGGTACGTCCTCTCCGAGGGGGTCAACCCCTTCCTCTCCGACCTCGACCCGGACGCGAT
>JBPEXA010000609.1:0-2272 GCA_052032135.1 Thermoanaerobaculia bacterium
GGCGGCCCGGCGGCGGCGGGCGACGGCGGGGCGCCCGGCGGGCGCACGGCCCGCGACCAGGGTCGCCAGCTCGTCAAGGACGTCGCGCTCTGGACGTTGAAGACGGTCGTCAAGGCGGGGATCGGAGCGGCGTTGCCGGACGTCAATCCCTACGATCCCGAGACACAGCCGGAGGAATACGCCGAGTGGGAGAGTGAACATCAGGAAGAGCGGATCGCGTTGGACAACGAGCTCGAGGAGATCGCCGCCGCCATCGCGAACTCGATCTTCGACTGGATCTTCGGTCCCGAAGACCAGGAGGAGTGCGCGCCGGGCTACTCGTTCGCGGCCGCCCATCCACTCGCCGGCGCCACCTACGCCATGGGGGGCGTGTCGCTCGGCGCCGGCGAGATGCTGCAGGGGTGCGTCTGCCACCTCAGCGTCACCCACCTCGGAGAGTCCAACCCGCTGACGCCGTGGGACTGCAAGTCGGCCGCCGAGCAGCGGCGCGATTGCGCGCGCAATCCGTACACGCCCGACGACGCCCCGCGACCCGAGTGCATCGGCTTCTTGTACGAGGACGCGGACGCCTCGCCCCCCACGGAGTGCGTCAACGCCCTGTGCCCCGCGACCTACGAGATCGACGATCCCGACCTGTGCACCTGTCGCGCCGCCACCCTGCAGGCCGGCACCCCACCGCAGAGCTTGCCGGTCAACCCCAACGCGTGTTCCCAGGTGGTCTGTCCCGACGGCGCCGATGCGACGCCCACCGCCGGCGGCTGTCTGTGCCAGATGGAGACCGGGCTGCCCGAGCGGCCGATGCGCGACGCTCCCGCCGAGCCGGGCGGCAACCCGGGAGTCGACGGCGCCGGCGGCGGCGGGTGAAGCCGGCCGCCGGCTAGAAGGTGTCGCAGGCGTCGGAGTCGCCGCTCTCGAGCCCGCGGCGCAGCCAGGCGACCCGCTGCTCGGACGAGCCGTGGGTCCACGACTCGGGCTGGACGTAGCCGGTGGTGTTGCGCTGGATGGCGTCGTCGCCGATCGCCGAGGCGGCGCGCAGCCCCTCCTCGACGTCGCCCGGCTCGAGCAGCTGACGATCGCGGTGGGCGTGGTGCGCCCAGACACCGGCGAGGCAGTCGGCCTGCAGCTCCATCTTGATCGACAGCTGGTTGGCCTGCGAGCGCGACGATCGGGCGCGGGCGCGCTGCACCATCTCGCTGACCCCGAGCAGGTTCTGGACGTGGTGGCCGACCTCGTGGGCGATGACATACGCCTGCGCGAAGTCGCCGGGGGCGCCGAAGCGGCGCTCGAGCTGGTCGAAGAACGACAGGTCGATGTAGATCTTGCCGTCGGCCGGGCAGTAGAACGGTCCGGTGGCGGCGCTCGAGAAGCCGCACGCCGAGCGCACCGCCTGCGAGAAGAGGACCAGCGTCGGCTCCCGGTACTGGTAGCCCGCTTCGGCGAACTGCCGCCCCCAGGTCAGCTCGGTGTCGGCGAGCACCACCGAGGCGAACTGGCCGAGCTCGTCCTGCACCCCGCCGCCTCCGGAAGGTGGCGAGGTGCGCGGCGCCGGCATCGGCTGGGTCGACACCTGGGTCTGGGTGAGGACGTCGAGCAGCTGCTGGGGGCTGGCGCCGAAGAGCATCATCACGATGCCGATCAGCACCAGGCCGCCGCAACCGATACCGGCCGGCTTGCCGCGCATCATCGGCGGGAAGCCGCGCCCGAAGCCGCCTCCGAAGCCGCCGCGCCCGCGGCGATCCTCCACGTTCCTGCTGCCCTGTCGTCCTCGCCAACGCATCTCGAAACCTCCAGCTGCCGATCGCTGCTGCGGCCCGGCAGTCTATCGCGCGCCGCCGGCGGCGGCCGGCGGCGGTAGCATCGACCGATGCCCCGGCGGTCGACCACCGTGCGCGCGGCCGCCCTGGCGGCGGTGCTCGCCACCGCCGCCGCCGATGCCGGCGCCGCCGACGGGTGGCGGCGGCTGGAGCGCAGCTACGCGACCGAGGCCGACGACCGCCGCCGGCTCGACGTCTACGTCGATCCCGCCGCCGGTGAGCGTGCCCGGCCGGTGGTCGTCTATCTCCACGGCGGCGGCTGGTACGGCGGCGATCGCCGCCGTGTGCACGGCCTGGCCGATTGGCTGGTCGGCGAGGGCGTCGTGCTGGTGAGCGCCGGCTATCGCCTGGTGCCCGAAGGGGCGCACCCGGCGGCCGTGTCGGACGTCGCCGCCGCCGTCGGCTGGGTCCATCGCGAGATCGATCGCCTCGGCGGCGACCCCGAGCGCATCGTCCTC
>JBPEXA010000061.1:0-11838 GCA_052032135.1 Thermoanaerobaculia bacterium
GGGCCCGTCGAGCGCGAGCTCGGGATGCTCGATCGGCTCCAGCCGTCCCAGCCAATCGAGATCGGCGGCGAGGTACCCCCACCGCCGATAGGCGTCGAACACCGCTTCCCGGTCGCTCATGGCCGGCAGAGCATACCTGCGGTGGGTGCGATAATGCCCGCTCGATGACGAGGGTGGAGACGGTGCCGGAGGCGGCTCGGCCTCGATGAGCGGAGTGCGGCCGCTGCTGCTCGCCGGCGCCCTGCTGGCGGCGCTCGCCGGCACCGCCGGCTGCGGCGACGGGCGCGACGTCGTGGTGCTCTACTCGCCCCACGGGCGGGATCTCCTCACCCTGCTCGAGCAGCGCTACGAGGCGGCGAACCCGGACGTCGACGTCCGCTGGCTCGACATGGGGTCGCAGGAGGTCTACGACCGCATCCGCAGCGAGGCGGCCAACCCGCAGGCCGACGTCTGGTTCGGCGGCCCCGACACCATCTTCGCCCGCGGCGCCGCCGACGGACTGCTCGAGCGCTACCGCCCGAGCTGGGCGGACGCCCTGCCGGCGGCGAGCCGCGATGCCGGCGACCTCTACTTCGGCCTCTACCGCGCGGTGCCGCTGCTGATCTACAACAGCGACGCGGTCGACCCGGCGGAGGCGCCGCACGACTGGGACGACCTGCTCGACCCGCGCTGGCAGGGCGAGATCGTCATCCGCGATCCGCTCGCCAGCGGCACCATGCGCACCGCCTTCGGCAAGGTGCTCGCCGACTCGGTGCGCCAGACCGGCGACGCCGAGGCGGGCTTCGACTGGCTGCGGCGGCTCGACGCCCAGACCAAGGAGTACGCCGCCAACCCGGCGCTGCTGTTCGAGAAGATCGTCCGCCAGGAGGGTCTGGTGTCGATCTGGGAGCTGACCGACATGCTCTTCCAGCGCCAGCGCGGGGCGCCGTTCGGCTACCACTTCCCGGCCAGCGGCACGCCGGTGATCGACGACTCGATCGGGCTGGTGACGGGGGCGCCGCATCCCGAGAGCGCCAAGGCGTTCATCGACTGGGTGGGGTCCGAAGAGGCGCTGCTGCTCGCCGCCGAGCAGGCGTTCCGGCTGCCGGCTCGCGACGACCTGCCGCGCGCGACGCTGCCGGAGTGGGCCCGCCAGGCGCTCGACCAGATCGTCGTCGCCGAGGTCGACTGGGCGCTGATCGCCGAGCGCGGCACGGAGTGGATGGCGCGCTGGGATCGCGACGTGCGCGGCAAGGGATGAGCGCTCCCGCCGCTCTCGCCCTCGACGGCATCAGCAAGCGCTTCGGCGACACTCGCGTGCTCGACGACGTGCGCGCCGAGATCGCCGAGGGCGAGACGCTGGTGCTGCTGGGGCCGTCGGGGAGCGGCAAGACGACGCTGCTGCGCATCATCGCCGGCTTCGAGACCCCCGACCGCGGCCGGGTGGTGGTGGCGGGCGACGACGTCACCGCGGTGCGGCCGGCGCGCCGCAACTTCGGCATGGTCTTCCAGCACTACGCGCTGTTTCCGCATCGGACGGTGGCGGAGAACGTCGGCTTCGGGCTGGCCGCTCGCGGGCTCGACCGCGCGGCGATCGCCGAGCGGGTGGGCGAGCTGCTGCGCCGCGTCGAGCTCGCCGAGCTCGGCGACCGGGCGATCCACGAGATCTCGGGCGGCCAGCAGCAGCGCGTCGCGCTCGCGCGGGCGCTGGCGACCGACCCGCGGCTGCTGCTGCTCGACGAGCCGCTGTCGAACCTCGACCCGACGCTGCGCGAGCGCACCCGCCGCCAGCTGCGAGAGCTGCTGCGCCGGGTGGGGATGACGGCGGTGTGGGTGACCCACGAGCAGCAGGAGGCGTTCGACGTCGGTGACCGGGTGGCGCTGCTGGAAGCGGGGCGGCTGCAGCAGCTGGGGACGCCACAGGAGCTCTACGAGCGGCCGGCGAGCCGCTTCGTCGCCGGCTTCGTCGGCCGCGCCTCGTGGCTCGGCGGCGTCCGCGAGGCGCCGGGGCAGGTGCGGGTCGCCCCCGGCGTCGTCTGGCACGCCGTCGACGAGGCGGGGGGTGCCGCCGGCGAGCCGGTGTCGGTCCTGTTGCGCCCCGAGGACTGCCGGCTGGCGCAGCCCGGCGGCGGGCGGCTCGGCGGCACCATCGAGGGTAGCCGCTTCGCCGGCGAGGCGAGCTTCGTCCAGGTGTCGACGGTCGAGGGGCGGACGGTGACGGTGCGCAGCGACGACCGCGTGCCGCCGGAGGGGGTGCGGGTGGCGATCGAGCCGCGCGCCAACCGGCCGACGCCGCGGCTCTACGCGGCCGACGAGCCGGGCGACGACGGGAGGACGGGTTGAGGCGCCGGGCGCTGGGGATCGCGGTCGCCGGCGTCCTGCTGTGGCTGGTCGGCTACCCGCTGGCGGTCACCGTGCTGGAGGCGTTCGGGCTGCCGGCGAGCTTCGAGCTCGACGCCTTCGAGGAGTTCGTCAGCCGCCCCGACGAGTGGCGGGCGCTGTGGCAGAGCCTGTGGATCTCCGCCGCCTCGGTGGCGCTGGCGGCGCTGATCGGCATTCCGCTCGGTTTCCTCTTCGCCCGCCACCAGTTTCCCGGCCGGCGGCTGCTCGGCTCGCTGATCGTGCTGCCGGTGGCGCTGCCACCGCTGGTCGGCGTCATCGCCTTCCTCTTTCTCTACGGCGAGAGCGGCCTGCTGACGCGCACCGTACAGCTCGTCCTCGGCCTCGAGGCGGCGCCGTGGCGGCTCGACGGCCCGGGGGCGATCCTGCTCGTCCACGCCTATTCGATGTACGTCTTCTTCTATCTCTTCACCCGCGCCGCGCTCGCCCGCTTCGACGCCTCGGTGCTGGAGGCGGCGGCATCGCTCGGCGCCGGGCCGACCCGCACGCTGTTCGGCGTCACCCTGCCGATGCTGGCGCCGGCGCTGGTCGGCGCCGGGCTGCTGACCTTCATGACCGCCCTCGGCTCGTTCTCGGCCCCCTACCTCTTCGGCGGCGGCTTCCGGGTGCTGCCGACCCAGATCGTCGCCTCCAAGCTCAACGGCCAGCTCGACATGGCGCGGGTGGAGACGGTGATGCTGGCGGCGGTCGCCTTCTTCGGCCTCTGGGTGGTGCGCCGCCTCGACGCCGACCGCGAGGTGGCGTCGAGCGGCACCCGCGGCATCGCGCCGGCCCGCCGGCGGCTGCGCAGCCGTCCGGCGCGGGTCGCCGCCGGTGCCGCCGGCTGGGCGCTGGCGATCTTCCTGCTGCTGCCGCACCTCACCCTGGTATTGATCTCGTTCGTCCCCCCCGCCACCTGGACCACCGAGCTGCTGCCGCCGCAGCTCGACGGCAGCAACTACCGTGCGCTGATGGCCGAGCGGGAGCGATTGCGGCCGATCGCCAACTCGTTGTGGATGTCGCTGGCGGCGACCGCGGCGGCGGTGGTGCTGGGGGCGACCGCCGCCCGGCTGTCGATCACCCTCAAGGGCCGGCTCGGCCGGCTGCTCGAGTGGCTGCTGGCGATGCCGTGGGCGATCCCCGGCACCGTGTTCGCCATCGCCCTGGCGCTCACCTTCAGCGTGCGGGCGCCGGCGGTCGGCCGCTTCGTGCTGGTCGGCACGCTGTGGATCCTGCCGCTCGCCTACCTGGTGCGCAGCCTGCCGGTCACCGGTCGCAGCGCCCTCGCCGGTCTGCGGCAGCTCGACCGGCGGCTGGAGGAGGCGGCGGCGTCGCTCGGCGCCGGCCGCCCCTACACCTGGTGGCACGTCACGCTGCCGCTGCTCAAGCCGGCGCTCGCCGCCGGCGCCTCGCTCGCCTTCATCACCGCGCTCGGCGACTTCGTAACCTCGATCGTCCTCTACACGTATGACACCCGTCCGGTCTCGGTCGAGATCCTGTCGAGCCTGCGGCTGCAGGACACCGGGGTGGCGGCGGTCTACGGCGTCTTCCTGATGGTCTTGAGCGCGACCATCTTCCTGATCTGGGGGCGGCAGGACAGTGTCTGAGGCGAAAGGCGACCTGCGGCGGCTGTGGGTCCTCATGTTGACGGTGTTCGTCGACATGATGGGGTTCCTCATCGTCCTGCCGCTGCTGCCGTTCTACGCCGAGAAGCTCGGCGCCGACCCGACGCGCATCGGCGCGCTGGTGTCGGTCTTCGCGATCGCACAGGTGGCGGCGGCGCCGGTGTGGGGGCGGCTCTCCGACCGCCTCGGCCGCCGGCCGATGATCATCGCCGGGCTGGCGATCTCGGCGGTCTCGTACGTGCTGTTCGAGATGGCGGCGACCGTCTGGCTGCTGTTCGCTTCCCGCATCGTGCAGGGGATGGGCGCCGGCACCAACGGCGTCGTGCAGGCGTACCTGAGCGACGCGGTGCCGCCACAGCGGCGCGCCCAGGCGCTCGGCTGGCTCACCGCGGCGGCGAGCGCCGGCGTCATGCTCGGCCCGGCGCTGGCGTCGCTGGCGGCGACCATCGGCACCGTCGGTCCCGGCTACCTCGCCGCCGGGCTCTGCGCGCTCAACCTGGTCTTCGCCTGGCGGCTGCTGCCGGAGAGCCGCGGCCGTGGCCGGCAGGACGGCGCCGACGACAAGCCGTCGCCCGCGCCGGGAGCGACGCGGCGCCTCTTCCTCGACGTGCTCCGCCACCCGACCGGCCACATCAGCGCGCTGATCTGGATCTACGCCGTCGGGATGATGGCGTTCATGGCGATGAACGGCATCCTGGCGCTCTACCTCGGCCGCCGCTTCGGCGTCGACGAGACCACCATCGGCTGGTTCTACACCTACGTCGGCGGTGTCTCGCTGGTGATGCGCAGTCTGGTGCTCGGCCGCGCCGTCGACCGCTTCGGCGAGATCCGGCTGCTGCGCATCGGCGCGGTCACCATCGCCGCCGGCATGGTGCTGCTGCCGCTCGCCGGCAACCTGTGGCAGCTGGCGGTCGCCGCCGCCTTCGTGCCGGTCGGCACCGCCTTCCTCTTCCCGACCGGCACCTCGCTGGTGTCGAAGCGGGCGCCGGAGGCGGAGACCGGCACCGTGCTCGGCGTCCAGCAGTCGGTCGGCGGGGTGGCTCGCATGGCGGGGCCGCTGTGGGCGGGCTTCGTCTTCCAGCACTTCGGCATCCGCAGCCCGTTCTGGATCGGCGCCGGTCTGATGGTGCTCGCCTTCTTCTTCGCCGCCGTGGTGCGCGCCGAGGAGCCGGAGTCGACGGTGCCGCCGGTGGTGATCCCCGACGCGCCCAGCTGAGCCGCCGCGGAGAGCCCGCAATCGCCCAAGGCGGTCGCGATGGGCGTTGCGCGCGGGGCAACCGCACGGGTTGCCGCACGGGTCGCCGCACAGTGCGGCCGCGCGGGGTCGCCGCACGGGCGCCGCAGGGGACATCGCGTGGGGGGCATGCGCTATCGTCGGCGCGACACGGAGGCACCGATGAAGGACACCTTTTCGACCCGCTCGACCGTCGAGGTCGGCGACCGTAGCTACACGCTCGCCAAGCTGCCGCTGCTCGAAGACCAGGGCTTCGACATCGGCCGGCTCCCCTACAGCATGCGGATCCTGCTCGAGAACCTGCTGCGGCGGGAGGACGGCTCGGTGGTCGACGCCGCCGACATCGAGGCGGCGGCGCGGTGGGATCCGCAGGCGACGCCGTCGGTGGAGATCGCCTTCATGCCGGCGCGGGTGCTGTTGCAGGACTTCACCGGCGTGCCGGCGGTGGTCGACCTCGCCGCCATGCGCGACGCGATGGTGGCGATGGGCGGCGACCCGGAGAAGATCAACCCGCTGCAGCCGGTCGAGCTGGTGATCGACCACTCGGTGCAAGTCGACGAGTACGGCACCGACGCCGCTTTCCTGATCAACGTCGAGAAGGAGTTCGAGCGCAACCGGGAGCGTTACGCCTTCCTCAAGTGGGGGCAGCGGGCGTTCGACAATTTCAAGGCGGTGCCGCCGGGCACCGGCATCTGCCACCAGGTCAATCTCGAGTACCTGGGGCGGGTGGTGATGGACGGGCCGGGCGGCGATGGCGCGACGGTCGCCTACCCCGACACGCTGGTCGGCACCGACAGCCACACGACGATGATCAACGGCCTCGGCGTCCTCGGCTGGGGGGTCGGCGGCATCGAGGCGGAGGCGGCGATGCTCGGCCAGCCGGTCACCATGCTGATCCCGCAGGTGGTCGGCTTCCGCCTCACCGGTGAGCTCTCCCCGGGGGCGACCGCCACCGACCTGGTGCTGACCGTCACCCAGATGCTGCGCAAGAGGGGGGTGGTCGGCAAGTTCGTCGAGTACTACGGCCCAGGCCTGTCGCGGCTGCCGCTCGCCGACCGCGCGACGATCGCCAACATGTCGCCGGAGTACGGCGCCACCTGCGGCATCTTCCCGGTCGACGACGTCACCCTCGACTACCTGCGGATGACCGGCCGCCCGCCGGAGCGGATCGCGCTGGTCGAGGCGTACATGAAGGAGCAGGGCCTCTTCCACACCGCCGACAGCCCGGAAGCGGTCTATTCGGACACCCTCGAGCTCGACCTCTCGACGGTCGAGCCGAGCCTCGCCGGCCCCAAGCTGCCGCACGTGCGGGTGTCGCTCGGCGACGTGCCCGAGAACTTCCTCAGCCAGCTCTCCGACCTGATGGCGCCCGACGGGCCGTCGAAGCCGGTGCTGCGGATGGCCGAGGAAGGCGGCGTGCAGACCGAGGTCGAGGGAGCGGTGGTGACCGCGACCGGCGTCCAGACCGCCTATCGCGACGAGGCGTTCGAGCTGCAGAACGGCTCGGTGGTGATCGCCGCCATCACGTCGTGCACCAACACCTCCAACCCGTCGGTGATGGTCGGCGCCGGGCTGCTCGCCCGCAAGGCGGTCGAGCGCGGCCTCTCCGTCAAGCCGTGGGTCAAGACCAGCCTCGCCCCCGGCTCCAAGGTGGTTACCGACTACCTCGAGAAGGCGGGGCTGATGGACGATCTCGAGGCGCTCAACTTCCACCTCGTCGGCTACGGCTGCACCACCTGCATCGGCAACAGCGGGCCGCTGCCGAAACCGATCTCCGAGGCGATCCGCGCCGGCAACCTGGTCGTCGCCTCGGTGCTGTCGGGCAACCGCAACTTCGAGGGGCGGATCTCGGGCGACGTGCGCGCCAACTACCTCGCCTCCCCGCCGCTGGTGGTCGCCTACGCGCTGGTCGGCCGCATCGACGTCGACATCACCACCGAGCCGCTCGGCGAGGACCGTGACGGCAACCCGGTCTTCCTCGCCGACATCTGGCCGAGCGAGCAGGAGGTGGCGGAGACGATCGCCGCCAACCTCGAATCGGAGATGTTCACCACCCAGTACGCGGCGGTCTACGACGGCGACGAGCAGTGGAACTCGATGCCGGTGCCGGAAGGGGAGACCTACGCCTGGGAGGAAGACTCGACCTACGTCAAGCTGCCGCCGTTCTTCGTCGACCTGCCGCGAGAGCCGCGGCCGGTGGCCGACATCACCGGCGCGCGGGTGCTGGCGCTGGTCGGTGACAGCATCACCACCGATCACATCTCGCCCGCCGGAGCGATCAAGGCGGACAGCCCGGCGGGCCGCTACCTGATCGAGAACGGGGTGGCGCCCAAGGACTTCAACTCCTACGGCTCGCGGCGCGGCAACCACGAGGTGATGATGCGCGGCACCTTCGCCAACCCGCGCTTCCGCAACGAGATGGTGCCCGATCGCGAGGGCGGTTGGTCGATCCACCTGCCGGGAGGCGAGCCGGAGCCGCTCTACGACGTGGCGATGCGCTACCGGCACGACGGGACGCCGACGCTGGTGATCGCCGGCACCCAGTACGGCACCGGCTCGTCGCGCGACTGGGCGGCCAAGGGGCCGCGACTGCTCGGCGTGCAGGCGGTGATCGCCGGCGGCTTCGAGCGCATCCATCGCAGCAACCTGATCGGCATGGGCGTGCTGCCGCTCGAGTTCGAGGCGGGATCGTCGGCCGCATCGCTCGGCCTCGACGGTCGCGAGACGTACTCGATCTCCGGCCTCGCGGAGGGGCTCGCCGGCGACTTCGTCGAAGGGCTGGTGGTGGAGGTGACGGCGACCGACGCCGACGGCGGGGAGCAGCGCTTCGACGCCCGGGTGCGCCTCGACACCCCGCAGGAGGTCGAGTACTACCGTCACGGCGGCATCCTCCAGTACGTGCTCCGACAGCTCCTCGACTGACCGGAGGCGCAAGAAAAAGCCCTGTGCCGGGGAGGGATCCGGCACAGGGGGGAGGAGAGGGAGTTGAAGGGGATTGTCGGAGCTGAGACTCCGAAGCGGGCTCAACTCCCGTGGCCCGCTGTGTCTCTACTAACGTAGTACGCACGGGATTTGTTTCCCGTTCACCGCCGGTGGCCGTCTTGACGGCCGCGCGCGACGCGAGACACCATCTGCGCACGCCGATGTACCGCATCTTCAAGGACTTCCGCTTCGCCGCCGCCCATTTCATCCGCGGCCATACCGGCGGCTGCGAGAACCTCCACGGCCACAACTACCGGGTCCGCGTGCACCTCGCGGCCGACACTCTCGACGAGCTCGGCATGGTGCTCGACTTCGCCGACCTGAAGGCGGCGGTCGAGGCGGTCGCCGGCCCCTTCGACCATCGGGTGATCAACGACATCGCCCCCTTCGACGAGCGCAACACCACCGCCGAGCTGCTGAGCGAGACCTTCTTCGAGCAGCTGCGCGAGCGGCTCGACGACGGGCGAGTGCGCGTCCAGCGCGTCGAGGTGTGGGAGAACGACAGCTCGTGCGCGATCTACGAGCGACCGGCGTGACGGTCGCCGTCGACGATTCGACGGCGGTGCGGCGGCGGCCGGCCGCCGAGCGGCTCAAGATCAACGAGATCTTCTACTCGTTGCAGGGGGAGTCGACGCGCGCCGGCCTGCCGTGCGTGCTGGTGCGGCTGACCGGCTGTCAGATGCGCTGCGTCTGGTGCGACAGCGAGTACAGCTTCTACGAAGGGACGTGGCGGGCGGTCGACGACGTGGTCGACGAGGTCGCCGCCTTCGACTGCCCGCTGGTCGAGGTGACCGGCGGCGAGCCGCTGCTGCAGCCGGGGGTGCACCCCCTGATGTCGAAGCTGTGCGATCGGGGGCACGAAGTGCTGCTCGAGACCGGCGGCGGGCTCGACATCGCCGCCGTCGATCCCCGCGTGCGCCGCATCGTCGACGTCAAGTGCCCGGGGAGCGGGGAGGCGGCCAACAACCTGTGGTCGAACCTCGATCATCTCCGCCCCACCGACGAGGTGAAGTTCGTGCTCGCCGACGAGGCCGACTACCGCTGGGCGAGGGACGTCATCGAGCGCTACGAGCTCGCCGATCGATGCCCGGTGCTGCTGTCGGTGGTGCACGGGTCGCTCCCCCTCGACCGGCTCGCCGGCTGGGTGCTCGCCGACCGCCTGCCGGTGCGTGTCCAGACGCAGCTTCACAAGCTGATCTGGGGCGCCGATCGCCGCGGCGTCTGACGTCCCGCCCCCGCCCCGACAGGCGGCGGGGCGCCATCACGCTTGGGGTAAGCTCGCGCCGAACCAGGGAGAGCGGATGGCATGAGCGCGGCGAAACTCGACTACGACGGCGACACTTACGAGCTCGGCCTGATCGAGGGGACGGAGGGGGAGGTCGGTCTCGACGTCCGGGCGCTGCGCAAGGAGAGCGGCGCCATCACCTACGATCCGGGCTACGGCAACACCGGCTCGTGCAAGAGCGCCATCACCTTCATCGACGGCGAGAAGGGAATCCTCCGCTACCGCGGCTACTCGATCGAGGAGCTGGCGGAGAAGGCGCGCTTCGTCGAGGTCTGTCACCTGCTGATCTACGGCAGCCTCCCCGACAGCGCGACCTACGCCGAGTTCAGCGACCGGCTGACCCGCCACACCCTGATCCACGAGGACATGAAGAAGTTCTTCGAGGGGTACACGGCGACCGCCCACCCGATGGCGATCCTCTCGGCGATGGTCGCCAGCCTCTCCGCCTACTACCCCGACAGCGCCGACGACCACGACATCGACCTCAACATCGTCCGGCTGCTCGCCAAGGCGAAGACGATCGCCGCCTTCTCGTACAAGAAGTCGATGGGGCATCCGATCGTCTATCCCCGCAACGACCTCTCCTATACCCAGAACTTCCTGCACATGATGTTCGCGCTGCCGGTCGAGGGGTACGAGGTGCCGCCGGTGCTCGACGAGGCGCTCAACATGCTCCTCATCCTGCACGCCGACCACGAGCAGAACTGCTCGACGTCGACGGTGCGCATGGTCGGCTCGAGCGAGGCCAACCTGTTCGTCGCCATCTCCGCCGGCATCAACGCCCTGTGGGGGCCGCTGCACGGCGGCGCCAACCAGGCGGTGATCGAGATGCTGAGCCGCATCCGCGAAGACGGTAGCGACTACCAGAAGTACGTCGCCAGGGCGAAGGACAAGGAGGACCCCTTCCGCCTGATGGGCTTCGGCCACCGGGTCTACAAGAACTACGACCCGCGGGCGCGGTTGCTCAAGAAGGCCGCCGACGACGTCCTCGACGAGCTCGGCGTCGACGATCCGCTGCTCGACATCGCCCGCGAGCTGGAGCGGGTGGCCCTCGAGGACGACTACTTCGTCGAGCGCAACCTCTACCCCAACGTCGACTTCTACAGCGGCATCATCTATCGCGCGATGGGCATCCCCACCGAGATGTTCACCGTGATGTTCGCCCTCGGCCGCCTGCCGGGGTGGATCGCCCACTGGAAAGAGATGCGCGCCGACCCCAAGACCCGCATCCACCGTCCGCGACAGATCTACGTCGGCGAGAACGAGCGCCCGTTCGTGCCGATGGACGAGCGCTGACGCCGCCGCGCCGGCGGCGCGCTCACTCCTCTTCGCGGCTGCCGTCGTCCGCCGGCGACGCGGGGGCGATCGGCCGCCCACGGGTCAGCTTGGCATGGGTCCAGGCCCGCAGGCTCTCGACCCGATTCCACACCCGTGGCCAGCGGCGGAGCCCCCGCCGCATGGCGCGGTAGATCAGCTCGCTCGCCAGCGACAGCAGCGCCGCCCCCAGCGCGATGGTCACGCACCCCTGGATGCCGGGGAGGGCGAGACCGGCGATGCCGATCAGCAGCAGCAGCCAGCCGAGCAGGGTGACCAGCACCCGCAGCATCAGCGGCAGCGGCGGCAGGGTCTGCGCTTCGGTGTCGGTCGGCCGAGCCGGGTCTGGGGGTCGATTCGGGGGCGGGGCGGATGCGCACATGATGTCTCGGGGTCCCCGCGACGGCAGGACGCTATCACGGGCGCGGGCGCCGCTCGGCGGCGGGTTCGGGACCGCCCCGGCGCCGGCGACCGGCTGCATTGACTTTGTCCGGCGGGGCCGCCAGAATGGTTTCTCCATCAATTGAGACGTCGTCTCAATAAGCGATGCAACAGGAACGGGCCACCTTCGAGCGCTTCGTGCGCGACCGCAACCTGCGCATGACGCGCACGCGACGGGCGGTCTTCGAGGAGATCTTTCTGCACCACGAGCACATCGACGCCGACCGCCTGCACGCGGCGCTGGGACGCTCGGGCGCCGGCGTCTCGCGGGCGACCGTCTACCGCAATCTCGACCTGCTCGCCGAGTGCGGGTTGGTGCGCAAGATCCGCCTCGGCAACCACCGGGTGCTGTACGAGCACATCCACGCCGGCCTCGACCACGACCACATGGTCTGCCGTGAGTGCGGCCGCGTCGTCGAGTTCCGTCATCGCGAGATGCGCGAGCTGCAGGAGGCGATCTGCCACGCCCACGGCTTCGACCCCGACGATCTGTCGATCGGCGTCGTCGGGCGTTGCCTGACCTGTCGCCAGGCGCGGGAGGCGAAGGAGGGGCGCGGATCCGGGAGGGCGGTGCCGGCATGAGCGTGCGGTCGATGCGC
>JBPEXA010000610.1:0-4354 GCA_052032135.1 Thermoanaerobaculia bacterium
CGCCCGGCTGGCAACGGGAGTTCGTCCTCCATACCGACGGCTGGGTGAAGGACGGCGACATCAACACCACCGCCTCCCAGACGGTCGCACCGTTCCCCCACCACGCGATGACCGCCTACCCGCCCGCGGTCGCCCGGCGCAGCGCGGCGGTCGAGCGGTGGCTCGACGCCTACCAGACGCGCCGGGTCGACGATCGACCGTTCGCGGAAGCGGTGCTCAGGGGCGACCGGCCTTGAGGGGCGTCGGCGGAGCGCTCGCCGCGGTCGCGGCATTCGTCGCCACCGCTGGCGCTGCGGCGGTCGCTCCCGACGACTGCGCGATCGCCTTCGAGGAGGTGTCGACCGCGTGGGGGCTGGTGTTCGACCACCGGCACGGCGGCAGCGGCCGGCGCTACATGGTCGAGGCGTCGACCGGCGGCGTGGTGATCGTCGACGTCGACGACGACGGCGACGACGACGTTCTGTTCGTCGACGCCGGGCCGCTCCCCGGCTACGCGGGGCCGCCCCCCCGCTCGCGACTGTTCCGCAACGACGGCGGAGCCCGCTTCGTCGACCGCACCGACCGCGCGGCGATCGAAGGTCCCGCCTACGGCACCGGCGGCGCCGCCGCCGACGTCGACGGCGACCGCGACGTCGACCTCTTTCTCACCGGCTACCGCGAGACGCGCCTCCTCATCAACCGCGGCGACGGCAGCTTCGAGGACGGCACCGCCGCCTCCGGCCTCGTCGACGACGCCTGGAGCACCTCGGCCGCCTTCGCCGACCTCGATCGCGACGGCGACCTCGACCTCTATCTCGTCCGCTACGTCGACTACTCGGTGGAGGCCCCCGTCGAGTGCTTCACCCGCTCCGGCGCCAGCGCCTACTGTCACCCCGACCGCTTCGAGCCGGTCGCCGATCGCATCTTCCTCAACGACGGCGACGGCCGCTTCGTCGAGGCGCCCGCCGCCGGCGCCGCCGCCGACGGCAAGGGGCTGGGGGTGGTGATCGTCGACTTCGACCGCGACCTGTGGCCCGACATCTACGTCGCCAACGACACCACCCCCAACCACCTGCTGCGCAACCGCGGCGACGGCACCTTCGAGGACATCTCGCTGCTCTCCGGGACCGCGTTCGGCGACCGGCTGACCGCCGAGGCGGGGATGGGCGTCGATGCCGCCGACGTCGACCTCGACGGCGATCTCGATCTGGTGGTCACCAACTACGCCCTGGAGACCAACGCCGTCTACCTCAACCAGGGTGGCGGCATCTTCGCCGAGGGGCGTCACCTCACCGGCATCGCCGAGCCGTCGATCCCGATGCTCGGCTTCGGCGTCGACTTCGCCGACTTCGACCAGGACGGCGACGACGATCTGGTGATCGCCAACGGCCACGTGCTCGACAACATCGAGACCGAGCGTCCGGGACTCAAGTACCGGCAGCCCAACCAGCTGCTCGAGAACCGCGGCGGCCGGTTCGTCGACTGCCCTCGCGCGGGGCTCGACGTCGAGCGGGTCAGCCGGGGGCTGGCGACCGGTGACCTCGACGGCGACGGCGATCTCGACCTGGTGGTGGTCAACGCCAACGAGCGCGCGGAGGTCTACGCCAACCGGACCCCCTCTCCCGGCGCCCACCTCGCGCTCGCGCTGCGCGGCGACGGGGCCAACAGCGCCGCCATCGGCGCCCGGCTGTCGCTGACCGCCGGCGGACGCACCGTGGTCGGCGAGGCGGTCACCGCCACCTCCTTCCAGTCCCAGAACTCGCTGCTCCGCCACTTCGGAGTCGGCGAGGCGACGGTGGTCGAGGCGCTCGAGGTGCGCTGGCCGGACGGTGAGCGCGTCCGGTGGAGGGCGCTGCCGGTCGGCGCGCGCGTCGTCGTCGCCCAGTCGGGCACCCGACCGCTGCGCCCGGGGGCAGAACCACCGCGTGGTAAACTCGCCTTGCACGATGGACGAACCCCCTGATCCCGAGCCACCCCCCTCCAGCCCAATCCTGACGCCGCCGCTCGCCCGAGCGGCAGGCCGTCGATCGGCCTTCCATTCGACCCGATGACCTCGGCGTTGCTGTTCCCAGCCGCGGCCATGCCGGTCGGCGAGCCGCTGCTGAGCCCCGGTTGGGGTCTCTTCTTCGGCATGGTGCTGGTGTTCGTCAACGGCTTCTTCGTGGCGGCCGAGTTCGCGCTGGTCAAAGTGCGGCCGACGCAGCTCGAGCCGCACGTCGCCGCCGACAGCGCGCGGGGCAAGCTGGCCGACCACATGGTGCTGCACCTCGACGCCTACCTCTCCGCCTGTCAGCTCGGCATCACCCTGGCGAGCCTGGCGCTCGGCTGGATCGGTGAGCCCGCCTTCGCCTGGATCGTCGAGCCGGTGGTGCGGCTCTTCCCGGGGGCGACCGACGCCAACGTGCACCAGGCGGCGATCGTGGTCGCCTTCCTCGTGATCACCGTCCTCCACATCGTGCTCGGCGAGATGGCGCCCAAGACGGTCGCCATCCGCAAGCCGCTCGTCACCAGCCTGTGGATCTCGTGGCCGCTGTGGGCGTTCTACAAGGTCACCTTCCCGCTGATCTGGGTGCTCAACGAGGCGTCGAACCTGCTGCTGCGGCTGTTCGGCATGCGGCCGGTGTCGGAGCACCGGCAGGTGAGCGACGAGGCGGAGCTGCGGCGGATGCTGGCGAGCAGCGGCGACGACCTCTCCGGGGAGAAACGGGAGCTGCTCGACAACATCTTCGAGCTCTCCGACCGCATCGCGCGGCAGGTGATGGTGCCGCGCAACGAGGTCGTCTATCTCGACGCCCAGCTGGCCGTGGAGGACAACCTGTCGACGGCGCGCGAGAGCGGCCACACGCGGTTCCCGCTCTGCGACGGCGACCTCGACAACGTGCTCGGCCTCGTCCACATCAAGGACATCTTCCGCTCCGAACAGCCGCTCAGCTCACTGATGCAGGTGAAGCGGCGGATGACGTTCGTCCCGGAGACGCTGTCGCTCGACCGCCTGCTGCGGCGGATGCGGCAGGAGCACGTCTACATGAGCGCGGTGCTCGACGAGTACGGCGGGGTCAGCGGCATCGTCACCATGGAGAACGTGGTCGAGGAGATCGTCGGCGACATTCAGGACGAGTTCGACATGGAGGAGCCGGAGCTCGTCGACCGGGGCGACAACATCTACGACGTCGCCGGCTCGATGCTGATCGCCGACTTCGAGGACGAGCTGGCGATGGAGCTCCACGACCGCGACGAGGACACGATCGGCGGCGTGGTGCTCTCCGAGCTCGGCCGCCAGCCGAAGATCGGCGATCGAGTCGAGCTCGGCCGGATGGAGGTCGAGATCCAGGAGCTCGACGGCAACCGCATCACGCGGGTGCGCGCGACCATCGCCGACCCCGAGGACCTGCTCGCCGAGAGCGGCGATTGAGCGGGTCGGGCGACGGCCGCCCGACGCCGGTCGAGGTGCGGGCGCGGAGTTGGGGCGAGCTCCAGGAGCTGCTGTTCGAGGGATCGTGGCAGCCGTCGATCGGCCGCTACCGGTCGACCAGCGCCTTCCGCGGGATGGCCGACGCCGGCTGGCAGCTGGAGACCAGCCTCTGCCGGCTGGGCGGCGACTATGCCCGCCTCGAGCGCCACCTGGTCCGCAACTTCCGCAAGTACGCCTACATGGAGAGCGGCGAGCACACCTCGCTCTGGAACCTGCTGGCGCAGGCTCAGCATCACGGCCTGCCGACCCGCCTGCTCGACTGGACCTACTCCCCCTACGTCGCCCTCCACTTCGTCACCGACGACATCGGTCGCTCCGGCGCCGATGGCGCGATCTGGTGCATCGACTACACGCGCACCAACAAGCTGCTCCCCTCGCCGCTGCTGAGCGAGCTGCGCGGCGAGGAAGCGGACGCCTTCTCGACCGAGATGCTGCTCGGCGTCGCCGACAGCCTCCCCGACTTCGAGGCGCTGGGCGACGACCCGTTTCTCGTCTTCTTCGAGCCGCCATCGCTCAACCCGCGGATCGTCAACCAGTTCGCCCTCTTCTCGGTGCTGTCGAACGCCCGCCTGACCCTCGAGGAGTGGCTCGCCGAGCACCCCGAGGTCTACCGCAAGATCGTCATCCCCAGCGAGCTCAAGTGGGAGATCCGCGACAAGCTCGATCAGGCGAACGTCAACGAGCGGGTGCTCTTTCCCGGCCTCGACGGCCTCTGCCGGCTGCTGGCGCGTCAGTACGCTCCGCGGCCGCGATGAACCGCCGGCGGCGGTGGCTGCCGATCGCCGTCGGGCTGGCGGCGATCGTGCTCGTCGGCGCGGTCACGTTCGAGCTCGGCAGTCGCCGGCGGTACGCCGACGCGGTGCGACGGTTCGGCGGAACGGTCGGTCCGCTCGAGCTCGAGCG
>JBPEXA010000611.1:0-2048 GCA_052032135.1 Thermoanaerobaculia bacterium
GGCGCGTGATCTGATCGACGGAGCACGGCATGCACACCTGCTCCCAGCACAGCCAGGTCCCCGCCCAGTTCCACTGCGACACGTGCGGCCGCTACCTGTGCACGGAGTGCACCGAGCAGAGCCACGCGCTCTTCATCTGCCGCCACTGCGGCGAGCGGGCGATGCCGATCGGCGCCCCCGAGACCCAGACACCGGTCCAGCGCGAAAAGAAGCAGGCGCACCTGCGCCCCTACAGCCTGACCGACGCGCTCACCTACCCGTTCCGCGACGCCGGCGGCATCTTCACCCTCGTCGGCGTGGTGGTGCTGCTGCTGATCTCGTCGATCGCCGACGTCTGCCTCTTCGGCTTCGCCATCCGCGTCGTCCTCTCCCTGGCGCTCGCCGGCCTGCAGTTCAAGATCGCCCGCACCACCATGAACGGTGACTACGACGTGCCGCACTGGACCGACTGGGACTTCGGCGAGCTGTTCCTCGACTGGCTCGCCTGGATGGGGGTGCTGGTGCTGCAATGGGGGCTGGTGCTGGCGGTGGTGTGGGAGGCGGGCCTCTTCACCATCATCCTCTCCGAGCCGAGCCCGATCTTGTGGCTGGCGATCGCCATCGCCGGCTGGGTCGGCACCGCGCTGTCGATCATGGGCCTCGGTGCCGCCGCCAACTACAGTCGCTGGCACGTGGTGGCGATCCCCCACCACGTCATCGCCTTCAAGCGCTGCGGCGGCGACGCGGTGGCGGTCACCAACCTGGTCTACGCCGCCGGCGCCGCGATCCCCATCGCCAACCTGCTCGCCGCGCCGCTGCCCTTGGTGGGCACGATCTTCAACATCACGCTCGGCGCCTACTGGGCGCTCGTCCTCCCCCACCTCTCCGGCCTGCTCTTCGGCAGGAACGAAGAGGACATGGACGCGATCTACTAGCGGCGCCCCCCGCGGAGCCGCCTCAGGGCAGCTCGGGGAGCGTGCGGGTCCAGTTGGTCACCAGCCGGATCAGCGGCGGCTCCTGCTCTTCGGGCGAGGCCTCGATGCCGAGCAGCCGATCCTCGGCCATCACCGCCAGTCCGAGGATGGTCAGCTCCCCGCCCTTCAATCGTTCCTCGAAGCTCCAGCGGTCGACCACCCGCCCCTGAGCATCGATCATCAGCTTCCACGGCCTCCGCTCGGCGTCGATGATGCTCATCTCGTAGGCGCCGTCCCGGGTCGCCCCGGTCCAGTCGAAGCGCGAGACTCGGGCCCGTTGCACCGGCCGTGACGGCCCGGCGCGCTCGCCGTCCCATGGCGCCACCTGCACCGACCAAGCGGAGCCGTCCCAGCGACTGAAACCGATCAGCGTCTCGTCGTCGCTCACCATCGCGAACCCGACGTCCCCCTCGAGGCCCGGCACCGGTTGCGCCTCGGCGGGAGCCGAGTCGGCGTCGCCCACCTCGACCGTCAGCATCGAGCTGACGCCACCCACCGACCGCCGCACGAAGAGCCGCTCGCCGTCCGGTGACCAGCTGCGTGGGGTCCAGCGGACCTCCTCCTCGAGCCCCAACACGAGCCGTCCTTCGGTGTCGACGT
Organism: Thermoanaerobaculia bacterium; assembly: GCA_052032135.1. Lineage (GTDB taxonomy): Bacteria > Acidobacteriota > Thermoanaerobaculia > Multivoradales > JAHEKO01 > CALZKB01. The sequence continues at coordinate 1,554 of JBPEXA010000611.1, forward strand.
TCGGGAAGTCGGCGACGTAGACGCCGTAGCGTCGATGATCGCCGAAACAGAGCGCCGCGATCCGGTCGCCTCGCGGCGACACCACGGCGTCCTGGCAGTCCATCCCCGGCTTGGCGAGCACCGCCCGCGGGCCGGGGCTGTCGACCTCGCTCGCCCACACTTCGTAGAGGCCGGTGGCTCCGAGCCTGACGAAAGCGATCACCGATCCGTCCTGGCTGTCGTCGAGCTCCCCCTCGTTGATCGGCCCGGTGAAGCTGCCGAACGGCCGGCGCGTGCCGTCGGGATCGATCCAGACCAGGCGCCGGTGGACGCCGACCCGCCCGCCGGTGAGATACACGAGGTCACCAGCGGCCGAGACCGAGAAGGTGCCGGCGCCGGCCGTCACGACGGAGCGCAGCCCGGAGGCCGCCACCGTGGCGGCGCCGGTGGTCCCCCCCGAGTCGAGGTCGAAGGGCGCCACCAGGAGCTGGTCGCCGCGCGAGAACGCCAGCCGTC
>JBPEXA010000612.1:0-9766 GCA_052032135.1 Thermoanaerobaculia bacterium
AGAGAGGATCGATCGACCTCGTCGCCACCCCGTGGGAGCCGCGCCCCGCACCGTGGCGGCTCGCCCTCGCCGCCGACCCGATCGACGCCCGGGATTGGCGGCTGTTCCACAAAACGACCGACCGCTCGATCTACGAACAGGCGCTCGAAGGGCACATCGGAGTCGACGACGTCATCCTCTGGAATCGCGACGGCCAGCTCACCGAGACGACGCTCGGCAATCTGGTCGTCGAGCTCGACGACGGCTGGTGGACGCCACCGATCGAGTGCGGGCTGCTGCCGGGAACGCAGCGCGCCGAGCTGCTGGCGAACGGCCGGGCCCGCGAACGGGTGCTGCCGATCGACACCCTCGCCCGCAGCCGCGCCGTCTACGTCGTCAACTCCGTGCACGGCGTGGTGGCGGGTGCCATCGACGAGGCGCTCCGCGTGCTCGGCTGAGCGGCGGTCAGTCGGCGCGCTCGAAGAGGCCGGGCATCACCTCGAGGCTCCAGTTGGCGTCCTCGATGGTGCTCTCGAGGTACGGCGCCCCCTCGAAGGTGGCGACGACGCGGAACGGCAGCCACATGCCGTCGACCTCGCGGTAGTCGGAGTAGGCCTGCGACACCCTCCCGACCGCTCCCGAGAAGTCGGTCCCCTCGAACTCCAGCGCCCGGATGCGGCCGCTCTCGGCGTCGACCGACAGCCGGAAGCGCTCGCTCCCCGCCTCGACCTCGAGGTGCTCGACCGCCGCCTCTCCGATCGTGCCGTCACCGGCGGCAGAGGCCGCCACCGCTCCCTCGGCCGCGAGCCTCAGCAGCACGGGCAGCGTGCGCGGCACGCCCGCCAGGACGTTGCGCAGCTGCGCCCCGGCCAGGTCCCTTCGTCCCTGCGGCGTCACCACCCACGCTCCGTCGCCGGTGGCGGTCGTCGTCATCGTGCCGAACGGCAGCTCGACGACCTGGCGCAGCCGATCGGGGAACACCACCCACTGATCGATCTCCGCCGTCATTTCGCCCTGCGGCGTCGAGGCGACCGCCGAAGCGCGCTGGCGGATGTTCTCGAAGCGCCGGAAGAGCGCCTCCCCGCCGTGGGCGTCGACCACCCTCGCCAGCAGCTCCGACCCGCGGCGGCGGGCGTCGCGCATCTCGGCGACCCACCCCTCGTCGAGCGGAGGGATGGTGACGTCGACCTCCGTCAGGTCGCCGAACTCCTCGAGGGAGCGGTCGCGACCCTCGCCGGGGCCGACGACGAAGATGGTGAGCGCGTCGGCGTCGAGCACCTCGCGTGCCACCCTCGCGACGTCGTCGGCCGTCACCCGCTCGACGCGGTCGACGTAGTGGGAGAGCCGGTCGAGCGGGTAGCCGAAATATTCGTAGAGCAGCTGTCGCTGCAGGATCTCGGCCGCCGAGTCGGAGGTGAAGACGAACGAGCTCAGCAGGTTGCGCTTGGCTCGCTCGACCTCCTCCACCGTCGGCGGCTCCTCGCCGGCGATCTTGCGGGTCTCGGCGATCAGCGCCTCGATCGCCGCACCGGTGGTCTCGGTCTTGGTGCTGGTGAAGAGCTGAAAGAGCCCTTCGCGGTCCCATCCGCTCCCCAGCGCGCCGCTCACCGAATAGGCGAGGCCCTGCTCCGACCGGATCCGCGACAGCAGGCGGGCGGTGAAGCCACCGGAGAAGAGCTCGTTGAACACCTCGATGGCGTAGAAGTCGGGATGGTCCTTGCGCACTCCGAGGTGGCCGATGAGGATGCTCGACTGGTTGACGTCGTTCTTCTCGACGAAGTAGACGCCGGGGGTCGGTTCGGTCTTGTACCCCCCCTCGAACGGCGGCGTCGGCGGGCGCCCCGGCCAGTCGGCGAACAACTCCTCGACCAGAGCGATCATCGCCTCGGTCTCGAAGTCCCCCACGATGCCGAGGATCATGTTGCCGGGATGGAAGTAGCGCCGGTGGAAGGCGGCCAGATCGACGCGGTCGATGGCGGCGACGCTGCTGAACGTCACCTCCCTCGCGTAGGGCGACTCGGGGCCGCGCACCACCTCCGTGAACTCGCGCCCGAGGATCGCGTTCGGGGTGTCGTTCTGCCGCGCGATGCCGGCGTTGAGACGGTTCTTCGCCACCTCGAGCATGGCGGCGTCGAAGACCGGCTGCCGCAGGATCTCGACCGCGACCGCCAGGACGTCGGCGAAGTCCTCCTTCAGCGCGCTCACCGAAGCGCCGCCGTAGTCGACGCCGATGAACGTCTCGACGCTGGCGGCACGGTTCTCGAGAAAGCGGTCGATCTCCGGCCCGCTCCGCGCCGACGTGCCCCCGGTGCGCAGCACCTCGCCGACGAGACCGGCGAGCCCCGCCTTCTCCTCGGGCTCGAGCCTGGAGCCGGTGCGGATGCGGAAGAAGGCGTCGATCAGCGGCAGCTCCCGATCCTCGACCAGCACCAGCACCAGACCGTTGGCGAGCTCGCGCCGGACCGGCTCCGGCACGTCGAGCTCGGGCAGCGGCGGGTAGTCGAGCGCTTCGAGCGCGGGGAGGGCGACCGGCGCGATCGCAGCCGGCTCGCCGGTCGGAGCGGGGGCCGAGGCGCAGCCGAGCACGCCGAGGACGATCGCCGCCGCCACGGCGCAGACTCCCACCCGGCGACCGGCGTCAGTCGGCCGCATCGCCGCTCCCCGCGGTGACGATCATGCCGACGGTGCGATTCTCTTCGCGCAGCGTCTCCGTCGCCACTCGCATCAGATCCTCCTTGGACACCGCCTCCAGCCGGTCGAGGTAGCGGAAGAGCGCCCGCCAGTCACCGTAGAGCGTCTGGTAGCGCGCGAGGCTGGCCGCCAGGCCGCTGTTGCTGCGCAACGAGCGCAGCAGCCCGGCCCGCGCCCGTGCCTTGAAGCGATCGAGCTCCTCGTCCGACACCGGCTCGGTCCGGATGCGCTCGAGCTCCTCGCGGATCGCCGCCTGCACCTCCTCGTTCGAGCTGTCGGGGCTCGGGAACGCCCACGCCACCCACAGCGTCGGGTACTTGCTGCCGGGCAGCTGGGAGAACGAGCCCGCGTTGGCGGCGATGCGCCGGTCGCGGACCAGGGTGCGATAGAGGCGCGACGTCCGTCCGCTGGAGAGGATGTCGTCGATCGCATCCCACACCGGCTGGTCGGGATGGGTCTCGTCCGGGACGTGGTAGCCCTCGATGTAGAACGGCTGGGACGGGTCGGGGAGGCGGACGATCTTCTCCGCCAGCTGCGGCGGCTCGCGAGTGCGCAGCGGCTCCGCCGGCTCGCCGGCCGGGATGCGGCCGAAGTAGCGGTCGAGCAGCGGGATGAGGGTGTCACGATCGATGTCGCCGACGATCGCGGTCACCATGTTGGCGGGTACGTAGTGGCGGTCGTAGAACTCCCGCGCGTCGGTCATGGTGATCGACTCGAGATCGCTCATGTAGCCGATCACCGGTTGTTTGTAGGGGTGCGCCACGAAAGCGGTCGCCTGGAACTGCTCCAGCAACCGCCCGATCGGCTGGCTGTCGGTGCGCTGCCGACGCTCCTCCTGCACCACCGACCGCTCGCGGTAGTACTCGCGGAAGACCGGGTGCAGGAAGCGATCGGACTCGAGCCAACAGAAGAGCTCGATCTTGTTGGCCGGCAGGGAGTAGACGTAGCCGGTGAAGTCGGTGCTGGTGAACGCGTTGATGCCGACCCCCCCCTCGCTGCTCAGGATGCGGTCGAACTCGCCGGGCACCACGTACTGCGCCGCCTCTTCCTGTCGCGCCTCGAAGGCCTCGCGCAGCTCGTCCAGTCGCTCTCCGTCCGGTCGCGCCGACAGCCGCTCGGCCTGGTAGGCCTGATAGGCCGTCTCCATCGCCGTCAGAGCCGCCTGCTCGGCGGCGTAGTCGGTGGTGCCGAAGTTCGGCGTCCCCTTGAACGCCATGTGCTCGAACATATGGGCGACACCGGTGATCCCCGGCGTCTCCTGCGCCGAACCGACGTTGACCAGCGTCTCGAAGGAGAAGACCGGGGCGACGGGCCGCTCCACGAGGATGAAGGTCCACCCGTTGTCGAGGCGATGGACGGTCGTCCGCTGTTCGAAGTCGGCGAGGTCCTGAGCGGTGGCGGCGGCGGCGACGACCACGCCCGCCAGGGTCAGCACCGCGGCGAAGCGCGACGAGCGCGAGCCTCCGGCACCGTGTCGACTCCTCATCTCTCGATCTCCCACGTCCAGCTCGCAGCGTTCCGACCGACGCTCCGGGCTGGGCAATATAGCACCGCCGATCGGACGCTTCGGCGCGACGAAAAAAAGCCGCGCCGGAGGCGCGGCAAGATCTCCCGAAGGAGAGACCAAGGGAGGCGCCGGAGAGCCAGGGGGGGGTAAACCCGCCGGCGCCCCCCTCTCAATCAATCGACATCACTGTCGATCCACCACGCGGACACGACGCCCGCGATCGTGAAGGGGTTGGGTCGACGCCCGGCAGCGAGCGGCAGGGTGAGCGCCGCGACCGGCTGTCGACCGATCGACCGTCGGGTCGTCGTCGCCGGCTGGCCGGGATCGTCGGTCGGGATGCGCTGGGTCGGTTCCATCGGCATCGGTTGTATCGGTCGCATCGGCTCCATCGGCTCCATCGGCTCCATCGGCTCCATCGGCTCCATTAAAAGCAAGCTCAGTGCCATCGCGTCGGAAGCTGCAAGTGGCGTTGGCTCCGTCATTTGCCGCTCCTCGACCGCCAGGCGCGGAGCGCGCTCGGCAGGGTCAAATGGGGGGGTGGGAGAAAGGGGACGCATGGAGAGCTCCTTTTACTGGACCCGGACCGCGGGGTCGCCCATGAGGGTGTAGGTCTCGAGCAGGAAGCTGAGCGTGCTCGGTCCCGCCGCACGGATCGCCTCCAGGACCGCGTCGCCGACCCGCTGTCCCGGCTCGAAGAGATGATCGAAGTAGTCGGTGTTGAGGCCGAGCGCGGCGCCGCTCATCGAAGGACTGGTCGGCGCCCACAGCGTCACCGCGCCGCCGTCCCGCGCCTTGACCATCGCTTCGCTCACCGAGTCGAGGCCCGGGTACTCGAAGCGCCCGGCGACGCAGGTCAACGCCGAGACCACCGACGCGACCCCCGAGTCTTCGAGCGTCGGGACGTCCGCGGTCGTCAGCATCTCCTCGTAGGCGAGGATCTCGACGCCCCCGTGGCCGATGTAGTTGGTCACCCGGCGGCCGCTGTTGAGCGCCGCGAGCAGCTGCGCCCTCGCCGCCCCGATCTCGAGATGCTCGAGGTAGACCCGCTCGACCACCATCGTCTCCGGCAGGTGGCTGGCGGCCGTCTCGCTCTGGGTCGTGAAGTCGCCGGCGTAGTCGGGGTCGTCAGCCAGCATCAGCGCCTCGTTCAACCACGCCCCGGACGCCGACTCGAACGCCTCGACCTTGTCGACGTAGACGTGGAATTCGGCGACGGTGCGGACCGGGATGCGCCCGATCGCGAAGTCGACGATCCGATCGCCGTCGATGTCGGCCATCAGGTTGTCGGCCGCGGCCATCCCGTACGGCGTCGCCGCGAACACGGTCGGCATCAGGTTGTCGCCGACGCCCAGATAGTCCTTCGGATCGTAGGTCCCGGTGCCGACGAGGACGACGTAGCGCGGCACGGTCGACCAGTTGGCGTGCGCGAAGCTCAGGAAGGAGCGCACCGCCCACGGATCGACGACGCCGCCGCTGAAGCTGTCGTAGAGGTCTTCCAGCGTCAGCAGGTAGGGCACCAGCCCGTCCTGCTCCCGCAGCTCCGCCAGGCGTCCCGCCGGCTCGATCAGCGCCTCCGGCGTGATGATCACGTAGTCGCCGCCGGAGAGGAAGACCGTCGGGTTCGAGCGCACCGAGTCGGCCTCGACGGCGTCGACGGCGAGCGCCGTGCTCTCGGTGGCCACCAGATGAGGAGTGCTGCCGTCGGCGGGCGAGAAGCTGACCCGGGTCTGTCCGAGCCCGTCCGGCTCGACCAGCAGGTCGGTGAGGCGGACCGGGGTGCTGGGGGTGCCGAGATCGAGGACCACGACGTCGGTCCCGGGGAGGTTGTCGACGGTCACCACCGCGTTCGCCTCCCCCCGCAGCAGCAGGCTGCCGCCCTCGGCGCGATAGAAGCGGGGATAGTCGAGCTCGAACCAGTCGACGAAGAAGGCGGAGCCGATCGCACCGTTGTCGAGCACGCCTTCGACCTGGACGATGTTGTCCTCCGCGAGCAGCGCAGCGTCGAAGGTGAGCGTCTGCTCGGTGGTCAGCAGTCCGATGAAGTAGATGTCGCCGATCTCCGTCCCGTTGACCGAGATGACGGCGTGGTGGTTGTTGTAGCCGCTCCCCTTGGTGGCGCCGGCGAGCCGCACGGTGAGTGCCGCCGAGCCGCCCGCGCTCGCCACGTCGGGGCTGCGCAGCGGGAACGTCTTGACGTTGTCGACGTCGCTCTCGGCCCTCACGCCGTCCCAGTACCAGAAGTCGACGCCCTCGAACTTGGTCACCGAGATCGCGGCGATCGCATCCTCCTCGGACCGCGCCTCGCTCTCGAAGAAGCCGCCCGGCGCCGGCTGCGGCGCGACGGCCGGGGCGGTGTCGATGCGGGGGGTCGCGGCACCGAGCTCGATCCAGTAGACGTTCTCGACGGTGTAGAAGCTGTCGAACGCCTCGGCGAAGAAGAGGATCGCGGAGCCGTCGGCGCTGCTGGTCCAGGCGACCTCCTGGCCGCGGTTGCGCACCCCGAGGGTGCCCCGCTCGATCTGGGTCTCGATCCGCCGCACCGACTGGCCGAGGGCGGCCGCCAGGTCGGCGGCCGGCAGCCGGTAGAGACCGCTCTGCGACACCCGGACCTTGGCGACGGTGGTCGACACCGTGTCGTCGGGGATGACGTCCTCGGTCGTGTCGTCCAGCGGCGCTTCGGGCGAGCTCTCGAACACCTGGACCGGCGGCGTGAACTCGGGATCCCCGGCGAGGGGGCGTTCGAAACGGAGGTCGAACGGCCCGTGGACCCGCATCTCGCCGCCGTAGATCGACCGCTCGACGAGCACGTAGCGACCGCGGCCGCCGATCGTGGCGGCGCGATCGAGCACCCGGTAGGTGGTGGGGGCCGGTCGCAGCGACGACGGCGCCAGCCACTCGCGGTGGACCGGTACCGAATCGCGCCCACGGACCCGCTCGAGGCGGAAGCTGACGCTGCCCGCCTCGGGACCGGTTCGCCACTCGACCACCGCGCCGGCGTCCGCGATCCACCCTTCGACGGCGTAGAGGTGCCCGGTCTGGCCCGCCTCGGGCGTCGGCGACTGCGCGCCAGCCGCTGTCGCCAGCGCAGCCAGCAGCGCGAGGGTGAGGAAGATGAAGTGCTGGGGGCGGCGAAGATGGTGAATGCGGGGGTCGAGGTCGGTCATCGTCGGGCTCCGGGTTGCCGTGTGCTTTCCTTCACACCGGCGGCGCGGTTCGGGGCGCCGATCGCTCTTCTGAGCAAGAGCCAATCCAAGCCGCCCCGGCAGGGCGCCTACTCCCTCGAAACAGGAGACTTATCCGCTCGGCGCGGCGCGCCGCCGGCGAGCGCTCGCGGCGCCGAGCTGCCCGTTCTTACCCGACATTTTTTCGTGGCGGCCGGCGAAGCGACCCCGCACGGCGGACCCCGCCCGCAAAGAAAGAGGGCGTGCCTGGCGGCACGCCCTCGGAGATGACGATCGGTGTCGAGCCTACGGCAGCTGCACCGCAGGATCGCCGGTGATGGCGTAGGTGTGGAGCATCTCGACCGTCCCGCCGCCCGCGGCGAACGCTTCGAGGGTGATGAGGACGATGTCGCCCAGCTCCGCACCTCCGGCATCCTGGAGCGCGGCGACGTAGAGCAGGTTGAGCTCGTGCGCCGCGCCCGCCAGCGAGACCCCGGCCGGCGCCCACACCGCGATCGCTCCGCCGTCGGCATCGGTCACCAGCGCTTCGGCGAGCGACTCGAGAGCCGGAATGTCGGAACGACCGACCATGCAGGTGAGGGCGGAGACGATCGGCAGTCGATCGCCGTTGGCCAGCGACTCCATGTCGCCGACGCCGAGCAGGTTCTCGGCCGCCATCTGGGTGACGCCGCCGTGGCCGATGTAGTTGACGAGCTGAGCGCCGTCGTTCCACGCCGCCTGCAGGGCGGCGCGCGCCTCGGCGGTGCTCATCGACTCGAGGTAGACGAGGCTCTGGTCGTAACCGCCGAGCAGCGCCGACACCCCGTCGCTCTGGCTGGTGAAGTCGCCGGCCGAGTCCGGATCGTCGGCCAGCAGCAGAGCGCGGCCGCGCCACGGACCGGTCGATGCGTCGTAGGCCTCGAGCTTGTCGACGTAGGCGTCGAGCTCGGCGCCGCTGACGATCGGCAGGCGACCGAAGGCGACCTCGGGAACGGCGTCGTCGCCGGTCAGGTCGGCGAGCACGTTGTCGCTCGCCACCAGGCCGTACGCGGTGCCGACCAGCACGACCGGGATGACGTTGTCGCCGTCACCGAGCAGGTTGCGAGGATCGAGCGTGCCGCGACCCGCCAGCACCACGTAGTCGGGAGCCTCCGCCCAGTTCGCCTCCGCATGGAGCAGCAGATCGCGGATCGCCCACGGCGTGACGATGCCGTCGCTGAAGGCGTCGTAGACGTCCTCGATCGCGACCGCCATCGAGCTCAGCCCGCCGGCGTTGCGGTAGGCGGCCATGCGCTCGGCCTCGACCGTCCAGGCGGCCGGCGCGATGACCAGATGACGCGCGGCGTGGTGGCCGGCGGTCAGGTCGATCCCCGGCTCGACGAGCCGCAGGTTGTCGGCGGAGCGGGCAGCCGACAGCGTGGTGACGAAGTAGTCGACCTCGCCCGCCGCCGGCTCGAAGCTCGCCTGGAAGCCGTTGGCGCCCATCTCGACCCGCACACCGCGCAACGCGATCGGCCGCTGCCGATCCTCGACATCGAGCACCAGCGCATCCGCGGTGGCGAGCCCGTCGACGGTGATCACCGGGTTGCCGTCCCCGCGCACGGCGAGACGCTCGTCGACCGCGCGGTAGAGGCGCGGATAGGTGAGCTCGAAGCGGTCGATGAAGAAGATCGACGCCGTCGAGCCGCCTTCGAGCGTGCCCTCGACCTGGAGGGTCGAGCTCGGCGAGAGGAGCGCGGCGTCGAACTCGAAGACCGCCTCGTGCCGCTCCTGACCGCTCCAGCTCGTCGAGCCGATCTCGACGCCGTCGACGCGAACGGTCGCGTGGTGATCGAACGTCGCCGGCCCGTTGCTGCCGCCGGTGAGGAAGATCGCCAGCTGCGCCTTGCCGGCCACGGCGTCGTGGACGTCGATCGCGAAGTCGCGGCTGTTGTTGCTGCTGGCGGCGTTGATGCCGTCCCAGTACCAGTGGTCGACCTCGGTCTCGAGCGTGGTGTTGATCGCCGGCAGCAGGTCGCGCTCGTAGCGCTCGGTCGACGCGAAGACACCGCCCGGCATCGCTGTCGGGTAGCCGTCGATCAGCTCCTGCATCGTCGATCCGGCGACGTTGATGCGCATGCGGTAGACGTTCGCCAGGGTGTAGAGGCTGTCGATCGCCTCGCCGTAGAAGTAGATGCCGTCGCCCTGTCGTCCGGCGCGCATCCAGTGGACCGGCTCACCACGGTTCTCCATGGCGACGGCCCCCTTGGTGATGAAGCGGCGGACCTGCGGCTCCGGCATGCCCGAGACGCCGGCGATCTCCGCGGCGCTCACGAAGTAGAGGCCCGACTCGACGACGTCGACCTGCAGCAGCGGCGTGGCGCCGCCGCGAGCGGGGAAGCGGCTCGAGCCGCGATCGGCGCGGAGACCCGCCTGCGGGGTCGCCGCT
>JBPEXA010000613.1:0-1837 GCA_052032135.1 Thermoanaerobaculia bacterium
CCGACGACGCCGACGCCGTGGTGTTCGACGCGCACCGCGCAGCCGTTCTGATCGACGTGGCCGGTCGAGTAGACGAGCATCGGCACGCCGAGCGAGAGGCATTCGTTGATGGTGGTGATGCCGCCGTGGGTGATCGCCGCCGCCGACTCGGCGAGCACCGCCACCTGGGGCGCGTAGTCGAGCGCCAGCACGTTGTCGGGGATTGGCTCGAGCGCCGTCGCGGAGAGCGTGCCGCCGAGCCCGATCACCAGCTCCCAGTCGCGGCGCCGAGAGAACGCCTCGATCACGGTCCGCAGCCACCCGCGATCGGCCGACCAGAAGGTGCCGAGGGAGGCGTAGACGAGGGGGCGCGGCGCCGTCTGCCGCCGACGCCGTTCGAGCCATCGCTGCCAGCGCTCGGCGCTCGGCGCGTGCCCCGCACCCTCCCGACGGTCGGGATCGACCAGCGGACCGACGTAGCGCAGCGTCGGCCAGCGCTCGTGGGGGAGGTCGAGCTCGGCGGCATTGCCGCACAGCACCGGCAGCCGGCGGTAGACCAGCGGTCGCAGCCAGTGCGACCGGTCGGTCCATCGACGGAAATCGACGCCGCGGCTGCGCGCCAGCGCCCGCAGGTCGTCGACGTCGATCGTCTCGTAGAGCACCGACCGCGGGCTCCGTCCCGCGACCCAGCGGCGCAGCCGCCCCTTCCACTCCCCCCACCGGCGCCCGATCCGCAGCCGCCACCAGGCGAGCGCGATGCGCAGGCGGTCGACCGCCCCTCGCGGCGGCCCGATGCGGGTGTGGAGCGGCGGCAGGCCGCGGCGACGGAAGATCGAGAACCAGCTGATCGGCAGCAGCGTCGGGATGCCGAGCGGTGCGACGGCGAGGATCACGAAGTGCAGCTCGATGTCGATCAGCAACCGGTCCGGCGACAGCCGTTCGACCAGCCGCTCGACCTCGTCGTTGGCGAGTGAGCGACGGCGCAGCTCGCGGCGTCTCGCGCGCGCTCGCCAGCGACCGCGCGGCCGCCACAGCGGCTGCGGCGGCGGCTCCGCCTCGACGAAGGCGCGGTCGGCGGTCAGCGGGTGCAGTTCGAAACCCTCCGCGGCGAGGCGCTCGCCGATCGCCGCCGGGCTGGCGAAGACGACCTCGTGGCCCGCCGCCCGCAGGCGGCGCGCCAGCTCGAGCCCGCTGTTGAGCGTGCTCGCCATGCCGTTGGTGACGTAGAGGATCCTCACGTCGCCGCCCGATCGAGCGCGCGCTGCAGCTTGCGGCCGAGCCCTCCGACGTAGGGCTCCTGCAGCACCTCGATGTGCCGCCCCTCGATCAGCTCGACGTGGAGCTCGCCGGCGACCAGGCCCCGCCAGCCGAAGTCGTCGCCGAACCGCGGCTCGTCGGTACGGAACAGCCAGACGTCACCGTCGTACGAAGAGGGTCGATAGTCGCGCATCGCCCGGAAGTGGCAGCGGGCAGCGGTGCGGTAGACCGGCGGCAGAGTGCGCATGTCGAGCACGTCGTCGAGCTCGACCGCTCCCGGCTCTCCTGCCGCGGCGCGCGCCGCCCCCCGCGTCGCACGCCGCACGGCGTCGGCCACCGAGCGGACGATCTCCCGCGGCGGTTTGCGCAGCAGCCGGCGAGCACGGGGGGCGAGCCCGACCGGCCGGTTCTGCTCCGCCACCGCGTGCGATTGCGGCACGCTGTCGATCAGCAACAGCGCCGGCACCGACGCCCCCGCCGCCCGCAGGCGCCGCGCCATCTCGAAGGCGACACCGCCGCCGACGCAGTAGCCGCCGAGCAGATAGGGTCCGTGCGGCCGGTGCTCACGGATCTCGGCGATGTAGGCGTCGGCCATCGCCTC
>JBPEXA010000614.1:0-3512 GCA_052032135.1 Thermoanaerobaculia bacterium
ACCCGATCGGCGGCCTCGAAGAGCGTCACCTCGTGCTCGCGGTGGAGGCGGTGCGCCGCACCGAGACCCGAGATTCCGCTGCCGACGACCGCCACTCTCATGGCCGGAACCGACTGCTAGACTGCGCGCCGATGGCGGCTTCGGACCAGCGCCGGCGAGTCGGCTTCGTCAGCCTCGGCTGCGCCAAGAACCTCGTCGACAGCGAGATCATGCTCGGCAAGCTCCGCGAGCGCGGGTACGAGATCGTCGACGGGGTGGAGACTGCCGGCACGGTGGTCGTCAATACCTGTGGCTTCGTGGAAGAGGCTCGCGAAGAGTCGATCGAGACTATCCTGCGGGTCGCGGCGCGCAAGGGCGAAGGGGTCGACAGACTGCTGGTCGCCGGCTGCATGGTCAACCGCTATGGCGCCGAGCTCGCCGCGGAGATCCCCGAGATAGACGGTTTCGTCGGCCTCGACCAGCTGGATGCGGTCGCCGACGTCGTCGAGCTGGGCGGCGCGCCGCCGGAGGCGGGGCCGTCGCGGCGGATCTTCGACCACTCCTCGCCGCGGGTGGTGACCACCCCCGGCTACGCGTATCTCAAGGTCGCCGAGGGGTGCAACAACCCCTGCACCTTCTGCGCCATCCCGGTCTGGCGGGGCCGCCTGCGGAGCCGGCGGCTCGGCAGCCTGATCGACGAAGCGCGGCAGCTGGAAGCGTCCGGGGTGCGCGAGCTCTGCCTCGTCGCCCAGGACACCACCCGCTACGGCGAGGACCTCGGCCTCGGGCGCGACGGTCTCGCCCATCTCGTCCGCGAGCTGCTCGCCCACACCTCGATCCCGTGGATCCGCTTCCTCTACGCCTATCCGACCACCCTCGGCACCGAGATCCTCGAGCTGATGGGGCGCGAGGAGCGCTTCGTCTCCTACCTCGACATGCCGCTGCAGCACTCGCACCCGGAGATGCTGCGGGCGATGCGGCGCGGCGGCACCGCGGAGAGGTACCTCGAGCAGCTCGACACCGCGCGGCGGCTGGTGCCCGACATCGCGCTGCGCTCGACCTTCATCGTCGGCTTCCCGGGAGAGCGCCGCGAGCACTTCGACCATCTGCTCGACTTCGTCCGCGCGGCGCGCTTCGACCATCTCGGAGGCTTCGTCTACAGCCCCGAAGAGGGGACGCCGGCCGCCGATCTCGATCGACGCGTTCCCCGCTCGACGGCGCGACGCCGGCTCGACGAGCTGCTCGAGGTGCAACGGCCGATCGCCCTGGAGAGCCGTCGGCGGCTGGTCGGACGGCGACTCGAAGTGCTGGTCGAGGGGGTGTGCGAGGAGACCGAGCACCTGCTGCAGGGACGGCATCGCGGGATGGCGCCCGGCATCGACGGCCGGCTGCTGATCAACGACGGCGTCGCGGCGCCCGGCTCGCTGGTCGAGGTCGAGATCTCGGAAGCGTGGGCGGACGATCTGGTGGGCGCCATCCGCGCCACCACCGTCGCGTCGCCCGCCCCCGCGCCGGCGAGCTAGGTCACCGCCCGATGGAGGTCTTCGAGGACGCGCTGTCGCGGCGGGATCTGCCGCGCGAGCTGGCGGCGACGATCGGCAACTACGACGGCGTCCATCGCGGGCAGCAGGCGACGCTCGAGCGGGTCGTCGCCGCCGCTGCCGACGGCGGCCTGGCCTCGGCCGTGATCACCTTCGACCCCCACCCGCTGGCGGTGCTGGCGCCGAACGAGGCGCCCCGCAGGCTCACCTCGCGGGATCAGAAGATCGCGCTCCTCGAGGCGAGCGGCGTCGACGCCATGATCGAGGTGCGCTTCGACCGCGACTTCGCCGCCACCCGCGCCGAGACCTTCGTGCGCGACTTTCTGGTCGGCCGGCTCGCGGTCCGCCGCCTGTGGGTCGGTCGGCGCTTCACCTTCGGCTGGCGCAAGCAGGGAGACCTCGAGCTGCTGCGGCGTCTGGGCGAGTCCCTCGGCTTCGAAGCGGCGGGCCAGCCGGAGATCGAGCACGGCGGAGCGCCGATCTCGAGCAGCCGGATCCGCCGGGCGGTGGCCGCCGGCGACGTCCGGGAGGCGGCGGCGATGCTCGGGCGCCCCTTCGCCCTTCACGGTACAATCGTCGAGGGACAGCGACGGGGCCGCGGGCTCGGCTGGCCGACGATCAACCTAGAGCCGGAGCAGAACGCGATACCAGCCCGAGGGGTCTACGTCAGCGAGGTCCGTTTCGACGGCGAGTCGGAGTGGCGCGGGTCGGTCACCAACATCGGCGTGCGGCCGACGGTGACCGCCGGCGTCGACGAGGTGGTCGAGAGCCACCTCCTCGATTTCTCCCGCGAGGTCTATGGAATGCGAGCCGAGGTCGCCTTCGTTGACAGGTTGCGAGACGAGAGAACCTTCCCCGACGTCGACGCCCTCGTTCATCAGATCACCCAGGACGTGGAGGCCGCACGGCGGTTCTTCGCCGCAGACAACGACTGAATCACCGCCGCCGAGCGGATCAAGGAGACACGATGGCCAACGACAACATCGTCGAAGTGAGTGAGGACAACTTTCAGCAGGAGGTGCTCGACTCCGAGCAGCCGGTGCTGGTCGATTTCTGGGCGGAGTGGTGCGGACCGTGCCGCATGGTCGCCCCGGTGCTCGACGAGCTGGCGACCGACATGGACGGCCAGGTCCGGGTCGCCAAGCTCAACGTCGACGAGAACCAGAGCCTGGCGATGAACTACCAGGTGCAGAGCATTCCGACCTTCATCCTGTTCAAGGACGGCCAGGTCGCCGATCGCATGATGGGCGCCATGCCCAAGGGGGCGTTCGAGCAGTTCCTCGGCCGGCACGTCTGACCGCGGCGCCGGCACCGCCCGACCTCGACGCTCTGCAGCAGCGGTTGCGCGGCGCGTCGCTCGACGGGCTGCTGGTGCTGGCGGCGTCGAGCACCGACCTCGACGTCGCCCCCTTCGTCGGGAGCGCCCACCTCGGGCGCTGCGCCCTGCTGCTGCCGTCGGCCGGAGAGGGTCGCCTCGTCTACGTCACCGACATGGAGCGGGACGAGGCGGCGACGACCGGTCTCGCCCGGCTGGGGCCCGCCGAGCTCGACGTCGACGGCCTGCGGCCGATCGAGCATCGTCCCGGTCGGTGGTGGGCACGCCTCGTCGAACGCGCCTTCGAGCGCGCGGCGATCGCCCCGGGCCACTGGGCGCTCGCCGGTCACCTCGGAGGCGGCACGACGGTGGCCGCCGCCCGTGAGCTCGAGCGCGGCGGCTGGCGCTGGAGCGACGGCGGCGAGCTGCTGCGCCGCTGGCGCAAGCACAAACCGGAGGCGGCCCGCGCGCGCTTCGAGCCGGCCTCGCGAGGGGTCTGCGCGGCGATGCGCGCCGTCGCCGGCGCCCTCGCCTCGGCCTCGACCGCCTGCCACCCCACCCTCCCCCCCCCCCCCCCCCCCCCCCCCCCCCCCCCCCCCCCCCCCCCCCCCCCCCCCCCCCCCCCCCCCCCCCCCCCCCCCCCCCCCCCCCCCCCCCCCCCCCCCCCCCCCCCCCCC
>JBPEXA010000615.1:0-7277 GCA_052032135.1 Thermoanaerobaculia bacterium
CTTCTGCCCTGGCAACGCCGCGGCGCAGACAGGGGATCCGTTGGGGATCTACCCGGCGGCCGCGGCGCGCAGGGGGGTCGCCCGCGATGCAGCCGATCGGCCGTCCGCGCTGTTGCCGATCGTCGACTGAGCGGCGTAAGATGACGGCTTCGGAGGGAATGTGGGGATGAAGGACGACGCATCGGCAGCGGGCAGGACGGAGGCGGAGCGCAAGCCGTACCGCAAGCCTCGGACCCTCTCCAGAGAGCGGCTCGAGGCACTGGCGGTGGTGTGCGACACCGGCAAGACCGACGGTCTCTCCTGCCCGGTCGGGCCGATTCAGTCCTGATCGTCGATCGGCTGCGCGAGGCCGACGTCGACCAGCTCGCTAGCGTACGACCGGACGTCGTTCTCGAGTTCGGCGTGGTCGACCGCGTACTCGGTCGCCAACCGCTCGATCACGGCTCCGAGGTCCGCGCGGCCGTCGATCAGCTCGAGGATCCGTCCCGCGACCTCGTTGAGGACCAGCGCCTCGGCCGCGTCCTGGCGCACCACGACGGTCTCGTCGCCGATCGCCCGGAATCGGACGTCGTCGGCGCGCTTCAGGACACTGCGGCGGTCGAGCATGCTGGGATCTCCTCCAGTACGGATCGGTAGTCGCCCTCCCGCGTCATGTCGAGCGTGCCGACCGGAACCGAGCCGACCACGGCGGCCAGGTTGGCCAGCAGCCGGTCGACGCGGTGCGGGTCGGTGTTGACGAACGGACAGCAGGCGGCGAGCGAGGCCACCGCGGCACCCGCGGTCATCGCCGTCCAGGTGATGCGGTCGGCCTGGCGGAGAGCGCCGACCGCCGTCACCCGTGGCGCCTCCGGCGACCACGGTCGATCGCGCAGCTCGCCGGCGAAGGGCATTCGCACGGCCCGAAGGTCCTCTCCGCTCGGCAGCAGCGCGTTGAGATCGTCGCTCAGCACCCGGTATCCGAGGCTCGGCGCTCGCCTCGCGACCGTCGTCTTGCCGACGCCCGAGAAGCCGTAGAGGATCCAGGCGCGGTCGTCGCGAGCGATGCCGGCGCTGTGCACCACCGCACCGCCGAGCTCGAGGAGGCGGTAGGCGACCAGCACGCGGAAACAGTTCTCGAACACCTCGAGGAAGGGGGCTCCCCCCGCCTCGCTGGTCCACACCGTCGCTCGGGAGCGGTCGCAGCGGAGATCGGCGAACAGGCGGCGCCCGGCCAATGCGACCCGGTCGGGGCGGAAGTCGAACTCGATCTCGTTGAGCCGCCCGGCGAGATCGACGTCGACGAAGGTGGCGCGATCGGCGTTGCAGATGCGGATCGGGACGGTCGAGCCGCTGCTCCCGGCTGGCGGACAGCCGGCGTAGCGCCGCTCGAGGTCGGCGTGCTGGCGCTCGGTGAGTCCGGTGACCCGATACGGGCCACCGACGACGCCGATCGCGACCTCTCGCCCCGGGTCGGCGTCGGCGGTCGTGACGGGTGGCCGGGCCGGGTCGGTCAGGAAGCGGTCGGCGAAGACCATCGGCGGAGGGTCCCTCTGGCGATCGCCCGGCAGTAGCGGCGGCAGGCTCGGAGACGATCGGCCCAGGAGACCTCGAGCGGACCTCGACGGTCGACCGTGGCGACGACGCCGCCGATCACCGACCCGAGCGGTACCGGCCGGTCCTCGCGCGAGAGGCGATCGCCACGCGCCAGGAGCGTCCAGCCGTCGCGGCCGAGCCCGTAGCCGAGGACACGATGCACCAGCAGCCGGCCATCGCGTCGGCGGAAGGCGACGACGTCACCCGGCCAGTACCAGCGGCGGGCCCGGACCCTCACCCGCGAGCCGTCTCTGAGGGTCGGCTGCATGCACCCTCCCGCCACCGCCAGGGTGACCTCTCCCCGTCGCGCGAGGTCGCGCAGGAACGCGCTGATCGCCGCCTCGATGACCATCGTCGCAGTATAGCTAGCTGGAGGCCGGTCCCCAGCTGGGCAGGTGGAGCCTGCGGGTCACCTCGTCCACCGACAGAGGCTCGGCGAAGAGGAACCCCTGCACCTCGTCGCACTGGTTCTGGCTCAGGAAGTAGAGCTGCTCCTCGAGCTCGACCCCCTCCGCCACGACCGTCATGTTGAGACCGTGCGCCATGTTGATCGTGGCGGTGATGATGGCGGCGTCGTCGGCGTCGGTGGTGATGCCACGGGTGAACGACTGATCGATCTTCAAGGTGTTGAGCGGGAACTTCTTGAGGTAGTTGAGGGCGGAATGCCCGGTTCCGAAATCATCGACCGCGAGGCGGATCCCCTGCACCTTGAGCTGGTGCAGGGCGGTCAGCGTCTCCCGCTCGTTGCGCACCACGCTGCTCTCGGTGATCTCCAGCTCGAGGAGGCGGGCGTCGAGACCGGTGTCGCCGAGCACCCGCGACACCGAGCTGACGAAGCCGCGGCTGCGCAGCTGCCGGTGGGAGACGTTGACCGTCACGCGAACCGGGGAGGGAGCGTTGCGGTTCCACTCCTTCGCCTGACGGCAGGCGGTGTGGAGGACCCATTCCCCGATGTCGACCACCAGACCGGTCTCCTCGGCCATCGGGATGAACTCGTCGGGCCCGCTCGGCTCCCGGCCCCGCTGGTTCCATCGCAGCAACGCTTCGAGGCCGACCAGCGTCTGGCGCTTGGCGTGCAGGATCGGCTGGTAGAGCAGCTCGAGCTCCTCTCGATCGAGCGCCCGGCGCAGCCGGTTCTCGAGGTCGAACTTGCGCTCGACCGAGGCGCTCATCGGATCGGTATAGAAGCGGAACGTGTCGCGGCCCGCCTTCTTGGCGGCATACATCGCGGTCTCGGCGTTGCGCAGCAGACTCTCGGCGGAGTCGCCGTCGGCGGGCGCCACAGCGGCGCCGACGCTGGCGGTGAGGAAGATCTCCTTCCCCTCCACGCTGAGCGGCTGGGCGAGCACGTCGAGGATGTGCCGGGCGGCTTGCGCGACGTCTCCGACGCGCTCCAGGTCGCCGAGCATGACGGCGAACTCGTCGCCGCCGTAGCGGCCGAGCGCCCGACCGGCCGACGGGCCGCCGAGCGCCCGTCCGAGCCGCCGGGCGAACTCGGCGAGCACGCGGTCGCCGAACGCGTGCCCGAGGCTGTCGTTGATCTTCTTGAAGCGGTCGATGTCGAGCAGGATGACGGCCACCGGGCGGCGGGACGGGAGATCGGCCGCCGGCGCCATGCGCTCCGCCAGCAGGCGTCGAAAGCCGCCGCGAGCGTGCAGTCGGGTCAACTCGTCGCGCTGCGACGTGCCGTCTCGGTCGATCCGCCGGGCGAGCGACCGCAGCCGGTGGCGCAGCAGGGCGCCGTGGATCGGTCGCGTCGTCACCTCGGTGGCACCCGCCGCCAGCGCCGCTGCGACCCGGTCCGGATGGTCGTCCTCGACCACCGCGAGGATCGCCGGCGGCCGCGCGGCCGGCATCCGGCGGATCTCCCGACAGAGCGATTGCAGGTCGCCGACGCCGGAGAGAGACTCGAGCACGACGACGTCGACCTCGCTCCCCGCCAGCATCGTGCGGGCGGTGTCCGGCGTCGAGGCGATCATCAACGACGTCCGTTCGTTCTGGCCGAGCTGCGCCAGCACCGCGCTCGTCTCGCGGTCGGCGGTCACCAGCAGCAGGCGCAGCAGGCGCGTGGTGGCCGGCGTCCGCGGTGAGCTTCGGGATTCGCTGACCGGGCCGCTCATGAGGCGTGCCGGCTCTCAGACTCGGTCGGCAGCCCGACCGGCGTCGGGTGGGAGGTGACGAGGCGGATGCTCCCTTCGGCGCTCAGCAGCTCGGGGCGCTCGAGAATGAGCGTCAGCAGATCCTCCGACGGGGTCTCGTGGGTTCGATCGGTGCCGAAGATCCCGGCCCACATGTTGGGACCGTGCCGTTTCGCGATGTAGAGGGCGCGATCGGCGATGTCGATCACCTCCTCCCACGAGTAGAGCTTGGGGCTTTCCGTCACGAAGGGATAGCAGGCGAAGCCGAGCGAGCAGGTCAGGCGCACCGGCGTGTCGGTGCCGATGTCGAACTCGTGCTCGGACACCGACTCCCGGATCCGCTCGACCAGCGTCTCGATGTGCTCCCGCGTCGCCTCCCGGGCGACGATCAGGAACTCGTCCCCACCCCAGCGGACGAGGGTGTCGGACGTGCGGCACGCCTGAGCGAGCAGGTCACGGACCTGGTAGAGGGCGAGATCCCCGGCGGAGTGGCCGTAGGTGTCGTTGATCTCCTTGAAGCCGTCGAGATCGAACAGGATGAAGACGAAGGCGGCGTTCTCCCGGTCCTCACGATTGCTGGCGAACGCGCGATCGACGAGCGCGATGTCCTGGTCGATCGTGGTCAGCAGGAACCGTCGGTTGCGCACGCCGGTCAGCGAATCGGTGACGCTCGCCACTTCGAGCAGCTCGTTGGCGTAGCGCAGCTTCTCGTTCTGCTCTTCGAGCTCGCGCGTGCGCAGGTGCACCTCTCGCTCGAGCCGTTGGGTGTAGATCGCCTCTCGGCGCTGCCGCCGCGACTGGTGGCGGGCGTAGAGCAGGATCAGGCCGAGCGCCGCCGTCACGTAGCCGACGTAGGCCCACCAGGTCGCCCACGGCGGCGGCAGGATCTCGAGCGACATCGTCGCCTCGCTCGACGACCAGACCCCTTCGCTGTTGGCCCCCCGCACCCGGAAGGTGTAGCGACCCGGAGGGAGGTTGGAGTAGGTGGCGCGCTGGTGGGTGCCGACGTCGACCCACTCCTCGTCGAAGTCTTCGAGGAAGTGCTGGTAGTGATTGCGATCGGGAGCTCCGAAGTCGAGCAGGGAGAATTCGAAGGTGACGAGCGCCTGGTCGTGGGGCAGCTCGAGATGGCGCGGCGGCGCCAGCCCCGGCGACGACTGGGTGGTGGTCACGCCGGTGAGGATGATCTCCGGCGTGTAGGGGTCGAGCAGGGTCTCGAGCGGGTCGAAGGAGGTGACGCCGTACTGGCTGCCGTAGTGCAGGCTGCCGTCGGAGCCGGCGGCGTAGGCACCGTAGTTGAACCCGCTCGGCGGCAGACCGTGGTCCATGCCCAGATTGACGAACACCTCGGCGGCGGGGTCGAACTTCGAGATGCCGCGGCTGCTGCTCAGCCACAAGAACCCTTCTGTGTCGCCGAGGATCGAGTAGACCTTGCGCCCGAGAAGACCTTCGGCGCGTCCGTAGCGCCGGAAGGTGATCGTCTCTCCCGAGACGTCCGCCCGAAGGAGCCCGGCATAGGTGCCGAGCCAGACGCGGCCGTCGGCGTCTTCGCTGATCGCGACGATGCTGTCGTGAGCGAGGGAGGTCGGATCCCTCGGGTCGTGGCGCAGCCGGAGGAAGCGGTCGCTGCCGGGCAGGCGGACGTTGAGGCCCGCCGAGCGGGTGCCGACCCACAGGCGCCCCGAAGAGTCCTCGAGCACCGCGCGCACCTGGTCCTCGCTCAGGCTGCCGGGATCCTCCGGATCGTGCCGCAGCGCGCTGAAGGTGCCGCTGTCGGTGTCGAGGAGGTTGAGGCCGCCGGCGAAGGTGCCGACCCACAGATCGCCGTTCGGTCGCTCCGCGAGGGTGGTCACCGTCGGGTTGCTGAGGGTCGTCGGGTCCCGAGGATCGGTCCGGTAGACCGTGAAGGTCTCGGTGGTGGGGTCGAGGCGCACGAGACCGCGGCGCAGGGTGCCGATCCACAGCTGTCCGAGACGGTCGAGGTGGAGCGCCATGGCGCTCGTCTCGTAGACGTTGGGATGCTCCTCCTGCCCGTCGCTGGTGCCGAAGATGGCGTCGGAGCGGCCGTAGCGTCGGATGCGACCGTCGGGATCGCGCCGGTAGAGGCCGTCGCGGAAGGTGCCGACCCACAGCGTGCCGTCGTCGCCCGCCTCGATCGCGGTGACCGGCGGTTGGCTGCCGCGCCGCCCCGGCTGCCAGTACCGGAAGGCGCTGGCGCGCGTGGTGGCGGTGGCGACGCCCGCCTCCGCCGAGGCGATCCACATCACCCCGCTGCGATCGAGGTAGAGGGCGTAGACGGCTTCGGTCGCCGCGTCGTCGGTCCGGTCGGCGCGGATCGGCAGCGGGCGAATCTCGCCGTCGGAGGGTGTCATCAACCGCAGCCCCTGCTCGGTCCCCACCCAGATGCGACCGTGGCGATCGGACGCCATCGCCACCACGCCGACCGGGCCGTCCCCCGACGGAGGACCGACGTCGACCGTGGCGCCCGCCTCGAGACGGCCGGTCGAGACGGGGATCAGCCGGCCGTCGTCGGTGCCGACCCACAGCCGGTCGCCCTCGGCCAGCAGCGCGGTGATCGCGTGGTCGCCGACCTCGATCTCGACGGCGTCGACCTCCTGTGTCGCCGGTTCGAGGCGGAACAGCCGACCGTCGGTGGAGCCGATCCAGACGAAGCCGCGGACGTCGGCCGTGAGCTCGGTGATCGGTGCCGGCGTCGCCGCCGCACCCGAGATGCTCTCGGCGTCGATGCGGATCGTGCTGCCGGCGCGAACGTCGATCCCGGTCAGCTCGCCGTCCGGGGAGCCGACCCACAGCAGGCCGTCGCGATCGACCGCAAGCGCGGTGACGTGGGTCGCCGGCTGGTGGCCGCCGGCCGGTGCCTTCCAGCCCTGCATCCGTTGGGCGTCGGCGTCCCAGATCTGGAGGCCGTGGAGGTTGGTCCCCACCCAGATGTCGCCCTGCTGGTCGGCGACCAGGTCCGTCAGGCGCGATCCCCACGGCGTCTCGACGTTGACCAGCCGGATCCCGTCGTAGCGCTCGAGGTTGCGGGCGTGCGCGAACCAGATGAACCGATTCCGGTCCTGTGCGATGTGGAACACCCTCGACTGCAGAGAGGTGTCCTCGGTGAAGGGGAACTGGAAGCGGTACGTCGGACTGGTGAGGGCGGCTGCGGTGGTCGCGCAGCTCCACAAGGCCAGCAGGCCGGCGATGCTGCGCAGACGTTGGTTCGATCCCGCCATCAGGTTCCCTGTTCGCGATCCGGGACCGCCGAGTCTACCGCACCACGACGGCGCCGACGCCCGCGACTGTGCAGTCACCCCTTGCAAGAACCGAAATTTCGGGTTACAAACTGACCAAACGAAGGAATCGAGCTGGGGGGCTCGACGTGTCATTTGCAGTTGGCAGGAACCTCGGAAGAGAAGCTCAGGCTAACATGCGTTCATGCGCATGTTGTGATCCTATGCGCTCTCCCGTGGACCGCGCCACGGCCCCGACCGGCAAGAACGCCTCGCTGCGCGATCGCGCGCGAGGCTCGGAGACTCTCGTCGCCTCCGCGACGAGGGATCC
>JBPEXA010000616.1:0-1922 GCA_052032135.1 Thermoanaerobaculia bacterium
CATGCTCGCCTCGGGGGCCCCGTTCTCGTTCACCGCGCAGCCGGCGAGCAGCGCGTCCTCGCGGAAGGAGCCGTCGCGCTGGTTGATCCACAGGAAGTTCGGCATCAGGTCGTTGGCGACGTAGAGGTCGGGCCAGCCGTCGCCGTCGAAGTCGGCGGCGACGACGCCGAGCCCGCTGCCGGGATGGTCGATGATGCCGGCGGCACCGGTGGCGTCCTCGAAGCTGCCGTCACCGCGGTTGCGCCACAGGCGGTCGGTCTCGGGAGGGAAGCTCGCCGGACCGCAGTACTCGATGGCGCCGGCGCCGTTGAGGCACGGGCGGTGCTGCTCGATGCGGTACTCGACGTAGTTGGCGGCATAGAGGTCGAGATCGCCGTCGCGGTCGTAGTCGAGGAAGGTGGCGCTGGTCGTCCAGCGGGGCTCCTCGAGGACCGGCGACGTGCCGTCGCGGAAGCGACCGTCGCCGTCGTTGATCCACAGCCGGTTGGCGCCGAAGTTGGTGACGTAGAGATCGACGTCGCCGTCGCCGTCGACGTCGCCGGTGGCGACCCCCATCCCGTAGCCGTGCTCGTCGATGCCGGCGGTGTCCGAGACGTCGACCCAGGCGACCGCGTCGGCGGCGAGATCGTTGCGCAGCAGCCGATCGGAGGGGCGCGTCGACGGCTCGACGGTGGGGTCGAGCGTCCCTCCCTGGACGAGGTAGAGGTCGAGATCGCCGTCGCCGTCGTAGTCGAAGAGGGCGGCACCCGGCCCGACGACCTCGTTGAAGTAGCGCTCCCCGGTCATGCCGTTGTCGTGGACGAAGTCGATCGCCGCCGCCCCTTCGGCCGCCACGAACCACGCCGCCGGCTCGGGAGGAGCGCAGGCGGCGAGGAGGACGATCAGCGGACCGAGGGGTCCGCGGAGAGGGCGAGCGAGGCGCGGCACCGCGTGATTGTAGGCCACCTCGCAACCGGCCGACGGATCGGACGCGAGGCCCGGTCCGACGGGGCGCCGCGGGGTGCTCGCCGGCTCCGCGAAGCGTCGCCCGAGGGCTTGACGACCCCGCTCGCACCCCAGTACTATTCGCCGGTTCCGCCTAGTGGTCTCTCAGAGGTACGAGACCCGCCTAGGCTTCCATCAATTACAACCAGACCTCACGTGCTCCTCGAGGGCAGGGGTCTGTGTCTTTTTTGCGCTGGCGGAACGGTCTTTCGAGACCTTCTGCGGCGGGGTGTGCGTAGCGAGGAGTTGACGAAATCATGCCGACGATCCATCAGCTGGTCCGCAAGGGACGCAAGAAGCTGGTCTCCAAGACCAAGAGCCCGGCGCTGCAGGCCTCGCCGCAGAAGCGCGGGGTGTGCGTGCGCGTCTACACCCAGACCCCGAAGAAGCCGAACTCGGCGCTGCGCAAGGTGGCGCGCGTGCGGTTGACCAACGGGATCGAGGTGACGACGTACATCCCCGGCGTCGGCCACAACCTGCAGGAGCATTCGATCGTGCTGATCCGCGGCGGGCGCGTCAAGGACCTGCCGGGTGTGCGCTACCACGTGGTGCGCGGCACCCTCGACGCCGTCGGCGTCGAGGACCGCCGGCAGAGCCGGTCGAAGTACGGCGCCAAGCGACCGAAGGCGTAGAGAGGAACCGGCGATGTCGAGACGCAACAAGGCGCAGAAGCGCGAGATCCTCCCCGATCCGGTCTACAACTCCCAGCTGCTGTCGAAGTTCATCAACGTCGTCATGAAGGACGGCAAGAAGACGACCGCCGAGCGGATCCTCTACGACGCGCTCGAGCAGATCGAGGAGAAGACCGGCGACGACCCGATGATCGTCTTCAAGCAGGCGATCGAGAACGTCAAGCCGACCGTCGAGGTGAAGTCGCGCCGCGTCGGCGGCTCCACCTACCAGGTGCCGGTCGAGGTGCGCCCCGACCGACGGTTGGC
>JBPEXA010000617.1:0-2731 GCA_052032135.1 Thermoanaerobaculia bacterium
GCCCCGATCGAGCGCAGGAAGTCGGCCAGCGCCGTCCGGTAGCCGGTGATCGCCGCCACCTCGCGCGTCTCGGCGTTGGTCAGATCGCGCTGGATCTCCAGCACCCGGTAGCTGGTCGACAGGCCGTTGTCGTAGCGCTTCTGCTCCGCTTCGAGGTTCTTCTCCGCCAGCCGGCGCGACACCGAGGCGGAATCGATCGCCTGCCCGGCGGTCTCCAGTGCGCGGGCGGCGCGCCGCACCTCGGTCCGCACCTGCAGCTCGAGGTCGCGCAGCTCCGCCTCGCCCCGCTCGAGGGCGATCTCGGCGCGCGCCGCCTGCGCCTCGCCGGCCCGGTTCTGGATCGGATGGCTGAAGGTGAGGCCGACGCTCCAGCCGGCGAACTCGCCGTCGGTGATCTGGTCGAGGGCGTCGCCATAGTCGCCGGGCGCCTGGAAGAGGATCTGGCCGGTGAAGAAGTCGCGCTCGGTCACCGGGCCGCCGAGGCCGTTGAAGCCGTAACGGGCGGTGAAGTCGAGCTGCGGCAGCATCTGGTTGCGGAAGAAGTCGACGTCGAGCTCGAGGTTGTCGAGGCTCAGCCGCTTGCTGACCAGCTCGGGGCGATCGGCGAGCGCGCGCGCCAGCGCGTCGTCCAGATCGACGGCCGCCCGCTCGACCTTGGCGCGGGTCGTCGTCCGCAGGTCGGTGTCCCACAGCTCGCCGGCGTCGAGGTTGAGCAGCTGCCGCAGGACGTCCTGGGCGTCGCCGACCGCGGCGCGCGCCTGGATGATCTCCTCCTGCCGGATGGCGATCCCCGCCTCGCTCTGCACCAGCTCGAGCGGCGCCAGGGTGCCGACCTCGACCCGCACCTGGTTCTGCTCGTGCAGCTGCTCGGCGAGGGCGAGGCTGCGCTCGGCGACCACCAGCTGGTTGCGGGCGCCGACGAGGTTCCAGTAGGCGTTGACGACCTGCTGGATGGTCGCCGCCACCTGCTGCTCGAACATCTCGTGCGACATCTCGAGGTTGGTGCGGGCCAGCAGGATGCCGCGCTCGGTCACCCGGTCGCCGAAGCCGCGCAGCAGCGGCTGGCGCAGCGACAGGTCGAAGTCGGTGCGGTAGGACGGATTGAGGGTCGAGAAGGTCGAGTTGGTCTCGCGGCGCGTGGTGTCGAAGTCGAGATTGACGCTGGCGCCGGTCTTCAGCAGCTGGCTGAGCCCGAAGTTCCAGCTCTGGCTCTCGGTGGTCTGGATGTCGGCGCCGTCGAGGTTGCTCGCCGACGGCGTGGTCTCGTCGAAGGCGGAGAGATCGGCGGTCGCCAGCAGGTCGTAGATCCCCCACGCCTGGTCGAGACCGAGTCGGCTCTCCTCGTCGTTGTAGCGCTGGACCGTCAGGCTGAGGTTGCGCTGCAGCGCCAGCGCGATCGCGTCCTCGATCGACAGCACCACGGCGCCGTCGTCGATCTCGAGCGGCGCAGCGCCGACGGCGGGGATGACGGTCGACACCTCGACCTGAGCGAGCGACGGCGCCGCCACGAGGGCGATCGCCACGGTCCATGCGGCCAGGCCGGCGGCCCGGGTGCGTTGCATCTCTGACATCGCTGACAACCTCACGCGGATGGAATGGATCGATGGCCGTCCAGCCGGCCGCTGAGCTGCGGCGGAGCGAACCGGTCCCGATGCTCAGACTACGGTCGGGTGGGTGAAAGGTTCCGCCCGGTCGCTGACGGCCAGGCCGCGACTCTAACGGTTCTCGGCGCGCGCCAACAACCACGCCACGCTGCTGGCGACCCCGTAGCCGGTGGCGCCGAACCGCTCCCCCGCTTCCGCCGGCCGCCAGGCGGTCCCGGCGATGTCGAAATGCGCCCAGCTCGCGCACCCCTCGAGGAAGCGGCCGAGGAAGGCGGCGGCGTGATTGGCGCCCCCCCAGCGGCCGGCGACGTTCTTGAGGTCGGCGTGGCGGCCCTTCATCTCCTCGGCGAACTCCGGCCACAGCGGCATCCGCCACAGCCGCTCCCCCGCCTCGCCGGCGGCGCGGCCGAGCGCCCCGGCCAGGCGGTCGTCGGGGGTGTACATCGCGGCGCCGTGGTAGCCGAGAGCGACGACGGTGGCACCGGTGAGCGTCGAGTACTCGAGCAGCGCCTCGGGCTCCTCCTCGATCGCCAGCGACAGCGCGTCGGCGAGCACCAGGCGGCCCTCGGCGTCGGTGTTGAGCACCTCGACCGTCTTGCCGGCCCGGGTCTCGAGGATGTCGCCGGGTCGATAGGCGCGACCGTCGGGCATGTTCTCGGCGAGAGCGAGATAGGCGCGCAGCCGCAGGGGGAGCTTCAGCTCGGCGGCCGCGGCGACCGTGCCGAGCACGGTGCACGCTCCCGCCTTGTCGAACTTCATCTCGTCCATCGCGGCGCCCGGCTTGAGCGAGATGCCCCCGGTGTCGAAGGTGATCCCCTTGCCGACCAGGCTGATCACCGGACCGCGGTCACCGACCTCGAGCCGCACCAGCCGAGGCTTGCGCGTCGACCCCTTGCCGACGGCGAGCAGAGCGTGCATGTCGAGCCGCTCGAGCTCCTCGGGACCGAGCACCCGGATGCGGCCGCCGATCTTCTTGGCGAGCGCCCGCGCCCGCTGCGCCATCCAGGCGGGCGTCGCACGATTGGGCGGCGTGTTGGCGAGATCGCGGGTGAGGGCGACGCCGCGGGCGACGGCGATCGCTCGCTCGCGAGCCTGGCGGTAGGCGCTCGCCGCCGTCGCCGGCGGCA
>JBPEXA010000618.1:0-4062 GCA_052032135.1 Thermoanaerobaculia bacterium
CTCTCGAAGTCGTCAGCGGAGACGGTGCCGGCGACCGGCAGCGACATGTGGACGTGGGGATCGACGCCGCCCGGCAACAACCACTGCCCGCTGCCGTCGATCGCCGCCTCGTCGGTCGCCGGCTCCAGCGCCTCGCCGATCTCGACGATCGTGCCGTCGCGGCAGCGGACGTCGTCGCGGCGGGCGCCGTCGGCGTTGACGACGGTGGCGTTGCGAATCAGCACGGCCATCGTAGATGCCAAGGGTACTCCCTCGCGGGGTCGGTCGTCGCGGCCCACGGCGCCCCGGCGTCGGTCGTTGCGGCTGGAGGCTGGCCCTCGGTATCCTGCCGCCGGAGGCCCACGACAGGTGCACGAGATCGAGTTCGAGCTCAACGGCGAGCGCCGCCGGGAGGAGATCTATCCCGGGGAACGGTTGCTCGAGACCCTGCGCACCCGCTGCGGGGTGATCTCGACCAAGGACGGCTGCCAGCCGCAGGGGCAGTGCGGATGCTGCGTCGCCCTCGTCGACGGCCTGCCCAAGGTGACCTGCGCGGTGCCGGCGGCGGCGGTGGCCGGCAAGTCGGTGCTGACGCTGGAGGGGCTGCCGGCCGAGGAGCGCCACCGGATCGCCGCGTCGTTCGTCAGCGTGGCGGGGCTGCAGTGCGGCTTCTGCATCCCCGGCATCGCCGTGCGCGCGCTCCACCTGCTGGGGAAGAACCCCGAGCCGTCGCGCGCCCAGATCGAGACCGCGCTCGCCGGTCACCTCTGCCGCTGTACCGGCTACACCAAGATCATCGACGCGGTGGAGACGCTGGCCGCCGCCCGCCGCGACGGGACCACGCCGGAGCCGATCGCCGACGGCACGGTCGGCGCGTCGCTGGCACGCGTCGCCGGCATGGAGCTGACGCTGGGCGACCAGCGCTATGTCGACGACCTCGATCTCCCGCGCATGCTGCACGCCGCGGTGGTGCTGTCGCCGCACGCGCGCGCCCGGGTCGAGGCGATCGACACCCGGCAGGCGCTCGCCCATCCCGGCGTGGTGGCGGTCGCCACCGCCGAGGACGTGCCCGGGGAGCGGTGGTACGGGTTGCTCTACGACGACTGGCCGGGGCTGGTGGCGGTCGGTGAGGAGGTGCGGTGCGTCGGCGACATGCTCGCGGTGGTGGCGGCCGAGGACGAGTGGACCGCCCGTCAGGCGGCCCGCCTGGTCGAGGTCGAGTACGAGGTGTTGGAGCCGGTGCTCGACCCCAATCAGGCGCGGATGCCGGACGCGCCACAGGTCAACCCGCGTCACTCCAACGTCCTGTCCCGCACCGAGTTCCGGCGGGGCGACGTCGACGCCGCGCTGGCGGCGAGCGACCACGTCGTCGTCGGGACCTGGCGGACGCAGCGGATCGAGCACCTCTACCTCGAGCCGGAGGCGGCGGTTGCCGAGCCGTTGCCGGACGGGCGCCTGAAGCTCTACACCCAGGGGCAGGGGATCTTCGACGACCGGCGACAGGTCGCCGCCTTCCTCGACCTCGACGAGGACGACCTCTTCGTCGAGCTGGTGCCCAACGGCGGCGCCTTCGGCGGCAAGGAGGACATGTCGATCCAGGCGCAGGCCGCCCTGATGGCCCGGCGCACCGGCCGGCCGGTGAAGCTGACACTCGATCGCGAGGAGTCGATCCGCCTCCATCCGAAGCGCCACCCGATCTGCATGGAGTACACCGTCGGCTGCGATCGGGAGGGGCGGCTGACCGCCGTGCGGGCCCGCATGGTCGGCGACACCGGCGCCTACGCCTCGGTCGGATCCAAGGTGCTCGAGCGGGCCGCCGGCCACGCCTGTGGTCCCTACAAGGTCGACCACGTCGACATCGTCGCCGAGGCGGTGATGACGAACAACCCGCCGTCGGGAGCGATGCGGGGCTTCGGAGCCAACCAGGCGCACTTCGGCATCGACGGCGCCCTCGATCTGCTCGCCGAGAAGGTCGGGCTCGACGGCTGGGAGATCCGCTGGCGCAACGCCGTCGACGTCGGCGACACCTTCGCCACCGGCCAGGTGTTCGAAAAGTCGGTGGGGCTCAAGCAGACGTTGCGGTCGGTCAAGGACGCCTACTACGCGGCACGGGCGGCGGGGCGCGCGGTCGGCATCGGCTGCGGGCTGAAGAACAGCGGCATCGGCAACGGCGCGAAGGAGTACGGCCGCGCCCGGCTGGTGGTCGAGAACGAGGGCACGGTCGCCCTCTACAACGGGTACACCGAGATGGGGCAAGGACTGCTGACCATTCTGGTGCAGTGCGCGGTGGAGGCGACCGGCCTGCCGGCCGCCGTCTTCGACCCCCGCGTCGACTCGACCTTCGAGCTCGGCTGCGGTCAGACGACCGGTTCCCGGGCGACGCTGCTCGGCGGGCGGGCAGTGGTCGCGGCGGCGCGCAAGCTCGCCGCCGATCTCGACGATCGCGGCCTCGGCGCGCTCGTCGGCCGCGAGTACGACGGCGAGGTCCTGATCGACGACACCACCGCGCCGGGCGAGGAGAACGGCGGCCGGATCAAGACGCACACCGCTTTCGGCTTCGCCACGCAGGTCTGCGTGCTCGATGAAGAGGGGGCGGTCGAGCGGGTGATCGCCGCGCACGACGTCGGGCGGGCGATCAACCCGGCGCTGTGCGAAGGGCAGATCGAGGGCTCGGTGCACATGGGGCTCGGCTACGCGCTCACCGAGGATCTCCCCTGTCCCGAGGGGATGCCGGTGACCTTCAAGCTGCGCGAGATCGGCGTCATCCGGGCGCGCGAGATGCCGGACGTCGAGGTGATCCTGGTCGAGGACGCCGAGCCGGAAGGCCCCTTCGGTGCCAAGGGAGTGGGGGAGATCGGCCTCGTGCCGACCGCCTCGGCGGTCGCCGGTGCGCTCGCCGCCTGGGACGGGCGACGACGCTATTCGCTGCCGATGAAGGACTCGGACGCGGCGCGGGCGATGAAGGTCGGCCGCATCCGCGGGGGGTGACGGCGAGCGCCGGTCACAGCCCGGACGTGCGCCATTTCCGCCCCATGATGCGCAGCATCCGTAGCCCGAGCCGGACCTTGCCGACGCGGACCGCCGGCCGCTCGTAGCCGCACTCGTCGAGCATCCTCCCCGCGTAGCGATCGAAGATCGCGACGTCGACCGCCGGCATCTCCTGCCGCCAGGAGCTGGCTCGAGACGCCTTGGGCGGGGCGTTGGTGTTGTAGTGCTGGCCGCGGCGCGCCTCCGGGATCGCTCTGTCGGCGTGCTCGTAGAAGCGCAGCATCCGAGGATCGTAGGGCTCGTCGAGGAAGTCGCACAGGCGCCGCAACTCCCCCTCGGTGTCCACCAGCAGGTCTTCGAACCGCACCTCGATGTACTGGTCGCCGAGCATCGCGCCCAGACGGCGGGCGAGCCAGACGTGGTCGCTCCACCAGTTGGCGGCGCCGATCAGGTCGGTCGGCCCCCAGCTCATCCCGAGCACCGAGCGGGCGACGTCGCGGCCGTCGCGGATCATGTGGACGAAGCGGGCGTCGGGGAACAGCTGATAGAGGTACGGGAGCTCGTCGAGGTAGTCGGACTTGTCGCCCCAGCGACTCTTGCCGTGGGCGGCGGCGTACTCCTCGTACATCGCCTCCACGACCCCGCGCAGCGTCGGGGAGCGCAGCGCGGCCAGGAGGCGATCGGCGTCGTACTCGTGGTCCCAGAGCTCGAGCACCTCTTCGTCGAGGACGTCGTCGACCAGCCGGCGAAGGTGCCGCTCGTCGCCGAGGTCGCCGTACTCGGCGATGCGCCGCTGGTAGCCCGAGATGAAGTGCGACTCGTAGGGGATCGCGATGTCGGGATGGGCGTGCAGCATCAGCCGCAGCAGGGTGGTGCCCGATCGGCCGACGCCGATGATGAAGAACGGCTGCGGCATTCTCAGGAGGCGGCCTCGTGGCCGTACGGAAAGCGCTCCACCTCGCGGGCGAAGGTCTCCGCCGGCAGCGAGCCTGCCGGCGCCCCGTGGCGCCGCTCGACCTCCTCGATGAACTCCCTCCAGGCGAGCTCCCGCCGCGAGACCTCCGCGGGGTCCCTCACCTTGCCGAACTCCTGCAC
>JBPEXA010000619.1:0-4530 GCA_052032135.1 Thermoanaerobaculia bacterium
GCTCCTTCGATTGGTCGAAGGGGAAGGTCTCCATCGGCTGGTTGTCGTAGTCGAACTCGGCGAGCACCAGCTTGCCGTAGCCGGTGATCAGCGGGCAGGAGCCGTAGCCGCTGTAGGTCGCCCCGGGCTCTGCCGACACCAGGGTGGCGAGGAGGTTGGCGACCACCACCGGCGCCTGCTTGCGCACCGCGGCACCGGTTTTGGCGTTGGGGGTGTTGGTGACGTCGCCGAGGCCGAAGACGTTGCCGTAGCGCACGTGCTGCAGGGTACGGCGGTCGACGTCGAGCCAGCCGTTGGCGTCGGCGAGCGGGCTTTCGCGCACGCAGTCGGGGGCGCTCTGCGGCGGCACCACGTGGATCATCTCGAACCCCTCGACGACGCGCGTCACCTCGCCGGTGTCGGGATCGGTGACCTCGAAGGTCGCCTCCTGGCGGGGCCCGTCGATCGCCACCAGGTTGTGGCGGTAGTGGATGTCGATGCCGTAGCGATCGCAGACCTGGTGCAGGGTATGGGCGTACTTGTCGACCCCGAAGAGCACCTTGCCGGGGGTCATGAAGTCGATCTTGGAGCGATCGAGGATGCCGCGGCGGGACCAGTGGTCGGCGGCCAGGTACATGATCTTCTGCGGCGCGCCGCCACACTTGACGGGGGTGTTGGGCTGGGTGAAGAGCGCGCGGCCGCCGTCGAAGTGCTGCAGGCACTCCCAGGTGTAGGGCGCCTGTTCGTAGAGATAGTTGGAGCAGACGCCGTTGGCGCCGAGGGTCGCCGGCAGTCCGTCGATGGCGGACCAGTTGAGCTGGATGCCGGGACAGACGACGAGGGCGTCGTAGCGGACGGCGCCTCCGTCGCCGAGGCGCACTCGGTTCTCCTCCGGCTCGAACCCGCTGACCGGCGCCTGGATCCACTCGACGCCGTCCGGCATCACGTCGGCTTCGGGACGGCGCGTCTTCTCGACGTCGAACACCCCGCCGCCGACCAGTGTCCAGGCCGGTTGGTAGTAGTGATCGCGGGCGGGGTCGATGATGGCGACATCGAGGTCGCGCCGCGCGCGCAGCAGCCGGGCGGCGGTCGAGATTCCGGCGTTGCCGCCGCCGACGATGACGATCTGGTGGTGGCGTTCGTTCATGGTGCTCCTCCCGGGAAACGGTGTCGGAGGGTGTTCGAACTCCGCTTCCGGCTCCCACTCTTGAGAGACACCGAGCCCGAGGTGCGTTCCCGCGCAGTACCGACGTGTCGGCGTGTGGGAACCCGCGGTCCGCCGGCGGTCTCTCAGATGACACGGGTGACCGCTGCCGGCACCCAGCCCGAATCTGGAATGAGCGACCCCTCCGCGACTCCGTTGCCGCCGACCCGCCATCGCGGCGGGAGCGGCGCCGCCTGGGCGAACGACGCGATCGCCGGGTCGATCGTCGCCGTGCTGCTGGTGCCCCAGGCGATGGCGTACGCGATGCTCGCCGGTCTGCCGGTCGAGGTCGGCCTCTACGCCGCCGTCGTGCCGGTGGCGGTGTACGGGCTGCTCGGCAGCAGCAGGACGCTGTCGGTGGGGCCGGTGGCGGTGATCTCGCTGATGGTCGCCAGTGAGCTGTCGCGGCTCGCCGCGCCGGGCAGCGGCGAGGTGGTCGCCCTGGCGCTCCTGCTGGCGTTGCTGGTCGGCCTGCTGCAGCTGACGATGGGGCTCGCCCGGCTCGGCTTCCTGGTCAACGTGCTCAGCCACTCGGTGATGAGCGGCTTCATCACCGCAGCGGCGTTGCTGATCGGCGCCAGCCAGCTGCCGCAGCTGCTCGGCATCGACGACCTGCGGGCGCCCAACGGCATCGAGCTGGCGCGTGGGCTGGTCGGCCGCCTCGGCGACGTCGAGCCGGCCACCGCGGCCATCGGAGCGGCGGCGCTGGCGCTGCTGGTGCTGTTCAAGGCGCGAGGCGAACGGCTGCTGCTCGCCTGTGGCGTCGCGCCGCGATGGGCGTCGGCGCTCGCCGGCGCCGGGCCGTTCGTCGTCGTCGCGCTGTCGATCGCCGTCACCCGGGCGACGGCTCCGGCCGGCGTGGCGCTCGTCGGGCCGGTGCCGCCCGGCCTGCCGCGCCTCACCCTGCCCGCCTTCGATCCGGCGCGGGTGCTCGACCTGCTGCCGGTCGCCGGCGCCATCGCCCTGGTGGGGTTCATGGAGAGCTTCGCGGTCGCCAAGTCGCTGGCGGCGCGGCGCCGGGAGAAGGTCGATGCCGACCGCGAGCTGATCGCTCTCGGCAGCAGCAACCTCGCCGCCTCGCTCACCGGCGGTTACCCGGTGACCGGCGGTTTCAGCCGCTCGATGGTCAACGCCGCCTGCGGCGCGCGCTCGGGGCGCGCCTCGCTGATCACCGCCGCCCTCGTCGCCCTCTCCCTGCTGGTGCTGGCGCCGCTCTTCGAGCAGCTGCCGCGCGCCGTGCTGGCGGCGGTGATCATCGCCGCGGTGGCCGGCCTGGTCGATTTCGGGGCGCTCGGCCGGCTGTGGCGCTACAGCCGCGCCGACGCCTTCGCCTACGTCGGCACCTTCGCCACGGTGCTGGCGGTCGGCGTCGGCGCCGGGATCGCCACCGGCATCGTTGCCGCTCTGGTGCTCTTCCTGTGGCGCACGACCCGGCCGCACATGGCGATCGTCGGGCGGGTGGGCGACAGCGAGCACTTCCGCAACGTGCTGCGCCATCGCGTCCGCACCTGGCCCGACGTGCTCCTGGTGCGCGTCGACGAGAGCCTCTACTTCGGCAACGCCGAGTACCTCGAGGCGAAGCTGCTGGCGGCGGTCGCCGAGCGGCCCGCCGCGCGCCACCTGGTGCTGATCGCCCATGCCGTCAACTTCATCGACGCCAGCGCTCTGGAGTTGCTGCGCGGCCTGGCGCTCGATCTGCGCGAAGCCGGCGTCACGCTCCATCTCGCCGAGGTCAAGGGCCCGGTGCTCGATCGCCTCGAGCGGGTCGGCTTCGTCGAGCAGTTGTCACCGGGAAGGGTCTTCCTCAGCACCGACGCCGCGGTGCGCACACTGGTCGCCGCAGAGCACCCGCGCACAGTAGGCTCGTCGGCGGACCCTTCCCCGACCCTGACCGGGCTCGTCGCCGCCACGGCCGACGAGCGAGGAGGACACCATGTGGGAGTGGAGTAGCGAACCGTGGCCCTGGTACGTCGCCGGGCCGCTCGTCGGGCTGACGGTGCCGATCCTGCTGCTGATCGGCGGCCGCAAGTTCGGCCTTTCCTCGAACATGCGCCACATCTGCGCCGCGGTGCTGCCCACCAAGTCGGACTTCCTCTGCTACGACTGGAAGGGCTCCGGGCTGTGGAATCTGATCTTCGCCGCCGGCATCGTCGCCGGCGGCTGGATCGCCGGCACCTGGCTGGGGGGCGTCGAGCCGATGGTGATCGCCGAGGCGACCACCGAGGAGCTCGCCGCCCTCGGCCTCTCGACGCCGCGCGGCGCGGTGCCGGTCGAGCTCTTCGACTGGCGGGCGGTCGCCTCGCTGCCCGGCTTCGTGGTGATGGTGGTCGGCGGCTTCCTGGTCGGCTTCGGCGCCCGCTGGGCCGGCGGTTGCACCTCCGGCCACGCCATCTCCGGCCTCGCCGACCTCCAGCTGCCGTCGCTGATCGCGGTGCTCGGCTTCTTCGCCGGCGGCCTGGTGTCGACCCACTTCCTGCTGCCGCTGATCCTCGGATAGGGGCGACGATGAACGACACCGGACTTCGCTACTGGATCCTCTACTTCGCCGCCGGCATCTACTTCGGCGTGGTGGCGACCAAGTCGCAGATCATCTCCTGGTACCGCATTCAGGAGATGTTCCGCTTCGACGCCTTCCACATGTACGGCATCATCGGATCGGCGGTGGTGGTCGCCGCGCTCTCGGTCTTCGTCATCAAGCGTGCGCAGGCGCGCAGCCTGACCGGCGAGCCGATCGAGATCGCGCCCAAGGAGATGGGGCGCGGCGTCCGCTATTGGGCGGGCGGCACGGTCTTCGGCCTCGGTTGGGGTCTCGTCGGAGCCTGCCCCGGCCCGATCTTCGCGCTGCTCGGCAACGGGGTGACGGTGATCGTGGTGGTGTTCGCCGCCGCCCTGCTCGGCACCTGGACCTACGCCGTGCTGCGCCCCAGACTCCCGCACTGAATCGCCTCCAAGGAGGAATCGACATGCTCTTTCGACAGATCTACGACCCCAAGCTCGCGCAGTACGCCTACCTGATCGGCTGTCAACAGACCAAGGAGGCGCTCATCATCGACCCCGAGCGCGACGTCGATCGCTACGTCGAGGCGGCGCGTGCCGAGGGGCTGACGATCACCGCGGTCGCCGAAACCCACATCCACGCCGACTTCCTCTCCGGCGCGCGCGAGCTCGCCGAGCAGCACGGCGCCAAGGTCTACCTCTCCGACGAGGGGGACGACGACTGGAAGTACGGCTGGCTCGGCGACGGCGACTACGACGTCACGCTGCTGCGCGACGACGACAGCTTCTCGATCGGCAAGATCGAGGTGCGCGCCCTCCACACCCCGGGGCACACGCCCGAACATCTGAGC
>JBPEXA010000062.1:0-7237 GCA_052032135.1 Thermoanaerobaculia bacterium
GGAAGCTCGGGCGGGCGGAGGCGGACGACGGGGTCCTGCTGCTGATCGTGCGTGACGACCGCAAGATGCGCGTCGAGGTCGGCTACGGCCTCGAGGGGGCGCTCACCGACGCCACCGCCAGCCGCATCCTCGACGAGATCCTGAGGCCGAGCTTCCGGGCCGGCGAGTTCGACGGCGGCGTCGAACGGGCGGTCGAGACGATCGCCGGCATCATCGGCGGCGATCCGATGCTGCCGGCTCCCACCAGCAGCGCGCCGGTGCCGGGGCTGCACCCCGGCGCCTTCCTCTTCTTCCTCTTCCTGATGGCCCCCTTCTCGCTGGGGGCGATCACCACCCGCGGCTGCGGCAGCTGGCTGCTCTACGTCATGCTGATGCCGTTCTGGATCGGGGTGCCGTCGGTGCTGATCTCTCCGCGCCTCGGCATCATCTGCGCCCTCGTCTGGGCGATCGGCTTCCCCATCCTCCACCTGCTGTTCGCCCGCCAGCGGAGCGGTCGCGCCGGGCGCTGGGTCTGGTCGTCGAGCAGCGGCTGGGGTGGTGGCGGCTTCTCCGGCGGCGGCTTCTCGGGGGGCGGGTTCTCCGGCGGCGGCGGGAGCTTCGGCGGCGGCGGCGCCTCGGGGAGCTGGTGAGGTGCCGAACGACGCAAGGAGGCCCGACGTGACCCTCCACCCCTACCGAGTCGACGCCGACAGCGACGTCGACCTCTCGCAGCACGACCCGGCCGACCGCACCCTCTTCGACGGCGGCAAGAAGGACGCCCGGCTCGAGACGGCACGCCTCAACCGCCGCCTGGAGGCGCTCCAGGAGCTGCTCTACGCCGAGGGGCGTCGCAAGCTGCTCGTCGTCTTGCAGGCGATGGACACCGGCGGCAAGGACGGCACCATCCGCCACGTCTTCGACGGCGTCAACCCCCAGGGGGTCAAGGTGGCGAGCTTCAAGAAGCCGACGCCGATCGAGCTCGCCCACGACTACCTGTGGCGCGTCCACCGCCACACCCCCGCCGCCGGCGAGATCGTGATCTTCAACCGCAGCCACTACGAGGACGTGCTCGTGGTGCGGGTGCACGACCTGGTCCCGCCCGAAGTGTGGAAGCGCCGCTATCGCCACCTGCTGGAGTTCGAGCGCCTGCTCGCCGACGAGGGGACGACGATCCGCAAGTTCTTCCTCCACATCTCGCGCGAGGAGCAGAAGGAGCGGCTGCAGGCGCGCCTCGACACCCCCCACAAGCAGTGGAAGTTCTCCCGCGGCGATGTCGCCGAGCGGGCGCACTGGGACGCCTACATCGAGGCGTACGAGGCGGCGCTCAGCCGCACCAGCACCGACTGGGCGCCGTGGTACGTGATCCCCGCCGATCGCAAGTGGTACCGGAACCTGGTGATCTCGCAGATCCTCGTCGAGACGCTGGAGAGCCTCGAGATGCGCTACCCGGAGCCCGAGGGGGAGCTCGACGACGTCGTGATCGACTGACCGCCGCCCAGCCGCCGGCGCAGCTGTCCGCAGGCGGCGTCGGCGTCGAGGCCGCGACTGTGCCGCAGGTGAGCGTTGGCGCCGGACGCCCGCAGCCGCTGCAGGAACTCGACGGTCGTCGCCCGGCTCGGCCGGCGGAACGGCAGCTCCGGCACCGGGTTGTACTGCATCAGGTTGACGTGGGCGCGGAGCCGCCGGGCGATCGCCGCCAGCTCGCCGGCGTGCTCGGCGCCGTCGTTGACGCCGGCGAGCAGGCAGTACTCGAGCGTCACCTCTCTCCCGGTGCGCTCGAAGTAGTGCGCGCACGCGTCGAGCACGGCGTCGAGGTCGATCGCCTCCGCCCACGGGATGAGGCGCCTCCTCAGCTCGGCGGTCGGGGCGTGGAGGCTCAAGGCGAGCGTCGCCTGCAGGTCCTCGTCGGCGAGGGCACGGATCTGCTTCGGCAGGCCGACCGTGGAGACGGTGATGCGCCGCCGGCCGATCCCGAGGCGACCCGCGATCGCCCGCACCGCGGCGACGGTCACGGCATAGTTGGCGAGCGGCTCCCCCATCCCCATGAAGACGACGTGCGACAGCCGCTCCCCTCTCGCCGCGAGGCTCGCGGCGGTGCGCAGCGCCTGCTCGACGACCTCCGCCACCGTCAGGTTGCGCAGCGCGCCACCGATGCCGCTGGCGCAGAAGCGGCAGCCGACGTCGCAGCCGACCTGGGTGCTGACGCAGACCGTGCGCCGGGGGCCGTCGGGGGCGGGGATCATCACCGTCTCGGTGGTCGCGCCGTCGCGCCAGCGCAGCAGCTGCTTGACCGTACCGTCCGCCGCCTCGCTGCGCCCGAGCGACGTCGCTTCGAGGATCACGAACTCGTTCGCCAGCCGTTCCCGCAACGTCGCCGGCAGATCGGTCATCGCGTCGAAGCGGGTGACGTGGCGCCGGTAGACCCACCGCTCGATCTGCTCGGCGTGGAACGGGGGGGCGCCGTGCTCGGCGAGCACCGCCACCAGCGCCTCGCGATCGACGCCGAGCAGCGGGCGCGGGGCCGTCGCTCGATCCATCACCAGACCCTACCGCAGCGACGATGCTAGATTGCGCGTCCCACCTTCCGGGAGGTCCGCCATGTTCCGACTCCGCTCACGCTCGACGCTCGCGCTCGGCTCGCTCGCCGTCGCCCTCGCCGTGCCGGTCGCCGCCGACGAGGCCGCAACGACGGACGATCACCTGTCGCGCATGGCGGTCGAGCACGTCGACGATCAGCCGGTGGCGGGGGCCGCCGGCGGCGATCCGGCGACCGACGGCGTGGTGGCGGAGACCGTCGACTACTGGACCGCCGAGGGGGTCTCCGGCTACCTCGCCCGCCCCGCCGACGGCGAGCCTCGAGCCGGCATCCTCGTCCTCCAGGAGTGGTGGGGGCTCAACGACAACATCCGCACCATGGCGCGGCGGCTGGCCGCCGCCGGCTACGCGGCGCTCGCCGTCGATCTCTACGAGGGCGAGGTGGCGGAGGAC
This sequence comes from Thermoanaerobaculia bacterium, assembly GCA_052032135.1. Taxonomy (GTDB): domain Bacteria; phylum Acidobacteriota; class Thermoanaerobaculia; order Multivoradales; family JAHEKO01; genus CALZKB01. The sequence goes on from JBPEXA010000062.1 coordinate 2,968, forward strand.
CGCGAGACGGCGATGCGGCTCGCCCGTCGCGCGCGCGACGACGAGCAGCGCCTCGAGCACAACCTGCGGGCGGCTCATCGTTATCTCCGCGAGCAGGTCGGCACGGCCTCGATCGGCACCGTCGGCTGGTGCTTCGGCGGCGGATGGTCGTTGCGGGCGGCGGCTTTGTTCGGCGGTGAGCTCGATGCCGCCGTCGTCTACTACGGGCGCCCGCTGACCGACCCGTCCGCCATCGCCGCCGTCGAGGCGCCGATCCTCGGCCACTTCGGATCCGAGGACGACGGCATCCCGCTCGACGGCGTGCGGCAGATGGAGCTCGAGCTGGCGCAGAGCGGCGTCGACGTCGACCTCCACGTCTACGACGGCGCCGATCACGCCTTCGCCAACCCCTCCGGCACCCGCTACGAAGCGGCCGCCGCGGAGCTCGCCTGGCAGCGCACCCTCGCCTTCTTCGCCCTCCACCTCGCCGGCGACGGGTGACCGACCGCCAGCGTTTCCGCCTCGAGGTGGCCGCCGCCACCTCGCTCGACGTGCGGCTGTCGCCGCCGAGCGGCCACCGCCGCGGTGCGGTCCTCTACCTGCACGGGTTCGGCTCGAGCTGCAGCGGCGAGAAGGCCGAGCTGCTGCGGCGGCGGTTCAACGAGCACGGCTGGTGGTTCTGCGGCTTCGATTTCAGGGGCCACGGAACGTCCGACGGCTCGATGCTCGACCTCACCCTCTCCCGCCATCTCGCCGACACCGAGGCGGTCCACCACGAGCTCGAACGGCGGGGGCTGGGGCCGACCGTGATCGTCGGCTCGTCGATCGGCGGCCTCACCGGCCTGTGGCACGCGGCGCGGCACCCCGCTCGCGTCGCCGCCGCCGCGCACCTGGCGCCGGCGCTCGGCCTCGAGAGCACCTTCGGCGCCCGGCTCGGCGACGACGCGGTGCGGCGGTGGGAGCGCGACGGGCGCCTCGAGATCGCGCACGATCTGGGCAGCTGGGAGGTCGGCTGGGGGTTCGTCGAGGACCTGCGCGCCCACCTCGACGACGAGCTCGCCGACGGCTATCGCACACCGACCCTGCTGCTCCAGGGGATGCTCGACGACAGCGTCGCGTGGCGGCGCGTCGTCGACTTCGCCGCCGCTTGCGAAGGGCGGCCGGTCGAGCTGCACCTGTTCGCCGATGGCGACCACCGGATGATCGATCGCCTCGAGCGGCTCGCCGGCGCCATGACCGGCTTCCTCGCCGCGTTCGGCGACCCCCCCGCCTAGCGCCGGGTCCGCTGCGCGCTCCGCCTGGCGCCGGGTTCGCTGCGCGCTCCGCCTGGCGCCGGGTTCGCTGGGCGCTCCGGCTACCGCCGGGTCCGGATCTTGTCGCGCCCCTCGCTGAGGTTCGGCGGCCGCAGCTGCCCCTCGGTCGAGGCGACGATGGTCGCCACCGTGGCGTCGCCGGTGACGTTGGTGGCGGTCCGCAGCATGTCGAGGATACGGTCGACGCCGAGGATCAGCGCGATGCCGGCGCTCGGCACCCCGATCGCCTGCAGGATGATGACCAGCATGATGATGCCGGCGCCCGGCACCGCGGCGGTGCCGATCGACGCCAGCACGGCGGTCAGCACGATGGTCAACTGTCCCTCGATGCCGATCTGCATCCCCAACGCCTGGGCGATGAAGACGGCGGCGACCGCCTGGTAGAGCGCGGTGCCGTCCATGTTGATCGTCGCCCCCAGCGGCAGCACGAACGACGACACCTCCTCGGAGACGCCGAGCTTCTCCTCACACCGCTCCATCGTCAGCGGCAGCGTGGCGCCGCTCGAGCTGGTCGAGAAGGCGACGAGCTGGACCGGCGCGATGCCGCTGAGGAAGGTCGAGAGCGGCATCGGCGTGAACAGCTTCAGCATCACCGCGTAGGTCACGAAGGTCTGCAGCACCAGCCCGAGCACCACCGCCAGGCAGTAGAAGCCGAGCGCCCCGAGCAGCTCGACGACCTGTCCGAGGTCGTCGCCCGCCATCCCGGTGATGGTGCGGGCGATCAGCGAGAACACCCCGAGCGGCGCCATCAGCATGATCAGATCGACCAGACGGATCACCACCTGGTTGATCGACTCGAAGACGCCGAGCAGCGGTGCCGCCCGCTCCTTCGACAGCTGGATGAGGCCGACGCCGATCAGCAGCGAGACGAGGACGATCTGCAGCATGTTGCGGTTGCTCGACGCCGACTCGAAGAAGTTCGACGGCACCATGTCGACGAGGATCTGCAGCGGCCCGCGCTCCGCGGCCTCCTCGGCCGCCGCCTCGCCACGGCCGACGTCCTCGGCGAACTCCGCCTGCAGCTCGATGCGCGCCTCCTCCGGCACCCGTGCCCCCGGCTTCAACACGTTGGCGATCAGCAGACCGACGGTGACGGCGATCGCGGTGGTGGCGACGTAGATGAAGATCGTCTTGCCGCCGATCCGCGACAGCTTGCGCAGATCGGAGAGCGAGGCGACGCCCGTGATCAGCGACGACAGCACCAGCGGCACGGCGATCAGCTGCAGCGCGTTGATGAAGATGGTGCCGAAGGGGGCGATCCAGTCGTCGGTGAACGACCCCCATCCGTTGGAGGCCGCCACCACCCCGTAGAGGATGCCCAGCGCCAGGCCGAGGATGATCTGCCAGTGGAGCTTGCGATACCAGGGCATCTACCGCGCCCCCCTCAAAACGGTTTGTAGATCGCCAGCCACGCTCCGATGCCGGCGAGGAGAGGGAGGATCCACAGCAGCTGCCGGGAGAGCGCCGGCGACCGACCGAACAGCGCCGCCGAACCGCCGATGACCAGCCACAAGGCGAGCTTCGCCCACACCCACCCCGGGAAGCCGCCGGTCAGGCCGAGCCGGGCGAGGACTCCGAAGCCGGAGACGAGGATCAGCAGCAGACCGGCGCCGTGCAGGGCGCCGGTCAGCTTGCGGGAGGAGTTGCTCTCCTTGCTCCCACCGTTGGCGGCGTGCAGGGCGAGCCCTCCGAGAATGGTGAAGGTCAACACCACGCCGAAGACGTGGAGCACCTTGTAGGCGGTGTACGAGATCACGGACGCCTCCCTCGACGGATCGGGGCGCAGGATACCCCATCGGCGCCCTCAGTCCTGGAGGCCCCCCTCCGTCTGCGCCCGCGGGTCGAGGGCCCGCTCGAGCTCGTCGGGGGGCAGCACCTCCTGCTCGGCGGCGATCTCGCGGACGGTGCGGCCGGTGCGCACCGACTCCTTGGCGATCGCCGCCGCCCGGTCGTAGCCGATCTTGGGGGCGAGCGAGGTCACCATCGCCAGCGACCTCTCGATCATCTCGCGCGCCCTCTCCTCGTTGGCCTCCAGGCCGTCGACACACCGTTCGGCGAGCAGCCGGCCGGCGGCGGCGGTGATCTCGATCGACTGCAGGAGGTTGTAGGCGATGACCGGCATCATCACGTTGAGCTCGAAGTTGCCGGCCGCGCCGCTCCAGGCGATCGTCTGGTCGTTGCCGACCACCTGCGCCGCCACCATCAGCACCGCCTCCGGGATCACCGGGTTGACCTTGCCCGGCATGATCGAGCTGCCGGGCTGCAGGGCGGGCAGCTTCAGCTCGCCGATGCCGCAGCGGGGCCCGGAGCCGAGCCAGCGGATGTCGTTGGCGATCTTGGTGAGCGCCACGGCGACCCCCCGCAGCGCCCCCGAGGCGTCGACCGCCGCGTCCTTGGCGCCGAGCGCCTCGAACTTGTTCGGCGCCGGCACGAACGGGTGGCCGGTCCGCTCGGCGAGCCGCGCGATCACGCGGTCGGCGAACCCCTCGGGCGCGTTGAGGCCGGTGCCGACCGCCGTGCCGCCGAGCGCCAGCTCGGCGAGGTGCCCCTCGACGCCGGCGACCCGCGCGCGGGCGTTGGCGATCTGGCGGGCGTAGCCGGAGAACTCCTGGCCGAGCCGGACGGGCACCGCGTCCTGCAAGTGGGTGCGGCCGATCTTGACGACGTCGTCGAACTCGGCCGCCTTGCGCTCGAGCGCCGCGAGGAGCTGGTCGAGCGCAGGCTCGAGGTCTTCGACCAGAGCGCCGTAGGCGGAGATGTGGATCGCCGTCGGGATGGTGTCGTTGGACGACTGGCCGGCGTTGACGTGATCGTTGGGGTGCACCGGCGCCTTCGAGCCGAGCTCGCCGCCGAGGAGCTCGATCGCCCGGTTGGCGATCACCTCGTTGGCGTTCATGTTGGTCGAGGTTCCGGAGCCGGTCTGGAAGATGTCGAGCGGGAACTGATCGTCGTGCCGTCCCGCCGCCACCTCGTCCGCC
>JBPEXA010000620.1:0-2661 GCA_052032135.1 Thermoanaerobaculia bacterium
CAAGGTGATCGATCAGCTGCGGCGCGGCAGCTCGCGCAGCGGCGGCGGCCGCAGCACCGGCCCGTCGCGATCGGAGTCGCGCCGCCCGCCGAGCGCCGACCGACCGTCCTCGCGCTCGGGCTCGCGGTCGACCGCCCGCTCCGGCGGCTCGCGGTCGACGGCCCGCCGATCGAGCCCGCCGCCGTCGCGCAGCGGCTCGTCGAAGTCGCGCGCCCGCAGCCGCCGACCGCCCGCCTGAGCGGCGCCGCCGCCGCTCTCGGGGAAGGCCGGCGGCGATCGTCTATGATCGCCGCCCATGCGTTCGCGGGCGGTCTTTCGCGTCCTCTTCGTCATCTATTGCGTGGAGGCCGGCGTCTTCCTGATGCTGATCCCGTGGTCGAACCTCTGGGAACGGCATCTGCTGGAGCTGCCGTTCGTCGGGCTGCGGACCTTCGCCCTCCACCCGATGCTGCGGGGGGCGGTGACCGGCTTCGGGATCGTCCACCTGATCTGGGGGGTCCACGACCTCGAGCTGCTGCTCGGTCGCTGGTTTCGCTGGTCGCGGCCGAAGCGGCCGTCCGATCTGTGAGTGCGTTGCCGCCGTTGCTGGCGATCACGCCGGGGGGTGGCGCCGCTCGCGCCGTGATCGAGCACGGCGAACGGCTCGCCGCCGCCGGCGTCGACTGGCTGCTGCTCCGCGAGCCGGAACGGACCGATCGTGAGCTGCTCGAGCTCGCCTCCCGCGTGCGGTCGGATCTGCCCGAGCTCCGCCTCTCGATCAGCCGGCGGGCCGACATCGCCCGCCTCGTGGCGGCCGCCGGCGTCCATCTGCCGGCTGCCGGCGTGCCGGTGACGGTCGCCCGCCGGGTGCTGGGCTCCGGCCTCGTCGGGTGCTCGACCCACACCGTCGACGAGGTGGTCCGGGCGGCCGACGAGGGGGCCGACTACGTCGTCTTCGGCCCGGTCTACGCGCCCCTCTCGAAGCCCGCCGAGCGGCCGGCCACCGGTCTCGAGAGGCTGGCGCGCGCCGCCGAGCAGCCGATCCCCGTCTACGCGCTGGGGGGCGTTACAATCGACCGTCTTTCGGAGCTCGCGGCGACCGGCGCAGCCGGCGCGGCAGGGATCTCGATGTTCGCGCCAGCACGACTCACCCCGGAGCTCGCCGCGATGGCGGGCGAACTGTTCGGCGACCGATGAGCGGCATCGCCGGCATCGGCGTCGACGTGGTGGCGGTCGACCGGATGGAGAGGATCCTCGAGCGGCACGGTCCGCGGTTCGTCGACCGCATCTGCCGGCCGGGAGAGGCGGCCGGCCATCGCGGTCGCCGTCTGGCGCAGCACGTCGGCGGCCTGTTTGCCGCCAAGGAGGCGGCGCTGAAGGCGCTCGGGACCGGCTGGGACCGTGGTGTCGGCTTCCGGCAGGTCGAGGTCCGCCGCCGCCGGCGAGGGCGTCCGACGGTCCACCTCCACGGCCGCGCCGCCGAGACGGCGCGCTCGCTCAACGTCGGCCGCATCCACCTGTCGATCACCCACGACGCCGGCGTCGCCGCCGCGATGGTGGTGCTCGAGGAGGCGCCGGCGTGAGCGCGAAGGCTCGCCTGCTGTGGGTGTCGGTCGCGGTGGTGATCGTCGACCTGGCGACCAAGGCGTGGGTGGTCGCCGCCATCCCTCGCCACGCGGTGCGGCCGGTGATCCCCGGGTTGCTGAACCTCACCCACGTGCAGAACACCGGCGTCGCGTTCGGTCTGCTCGACGGTCTCGGTGCCGCCGGGCCCGCCATCCTGATCGCCGCCGGTGCCCTCGCCCTGCTGGTGGTGGCGATCTACTTCCGCCAGACGGCGAGCGAGGAGCGGCTGCTGCTCTGGTCGCTCGCCCTGATCCTCGGCGGCGCGGTCGGCAACCTGGTCGATCGCATCGCCCATCGAGCGGTCACCGACTTCATCGACTTCTACGTCGGCAGCTACCACTGGCACACCTTCAACGTTGCCGACAGCGCGATCACCGTCGGCATCGGACTGATGCTGCTCGACCTCGTGCTGCAGCGCCGGAACCGCCCGGTCGAGGCGTGACGACCCGCTGGCGGGTCACCGACGACGACGACGGCCGCCGCCTCGACCGGGTGGTCGCCGATCGCCTCACGGTCGCCCGCAATCAAGTTCGCCAGTGGTTCGACGAGGAGCGCATCGCGGTCGACGGTGCGCCGCGACGGCCGTCGCACCGGGTGACGGCGGGATCGGAGATCGTCTGCGACGCGCGGCACAAGGAGACGGCCGCCGAGCTGGTGGCGCAGGCCGGATCGTTGACGGTGCTCTACGAAGACGCCGACCTGGTGGTGGTCGACAAACCGGCCGGCATGGCGGTGCACGTCGGCGCCGGGCGGCGCGAGGGGACGCTGGTCAACTACCTGATCCACGACTATCCGGAGCTCGGGGCGGTCGGCGGCGCCGACCGACCCGGCATCGTCCACCGCCTCGACCTCGACACCACCGGGGTGCTGGTAGTGGCGCGGTCGGAGTGTGCCTACCAGGCGATGGTGCGCGCCTTCGCCGATCGGACGGTCGAGAAGAGCTATCTGGCGATCGCCTTCGGTGAGCCGCAGCCGGCGACCGGTGTCATCGATCGGCCGCTCGGCCGGCATCCCCGGCGGCGCAAGGAGATGGCGGTGCGCGCCGACGGCCGCGAG
>JBPEXA010000621.1:0-2492 GCA_052032135.1 Thermoanaerobaculia bacterium
TGCCGTTCGCGCTGCTCGGCGTCTTCTTCGCGCCGCAGCTGCTCGCGCTGCTCGGCGCCGAGCCGGAGACGATCGAGGCGGGCACCGGCTATGCGCAGATCGTCCTCGGCGGCAGCTCGACCGTCTTCTTCCTCTTCCTGATCAACGCCGTCTTCCGAGGCGCCGGCGACGCCACCCTGGCGATGCGATCGCTGTGGCTCGCCAACCTGCTCAACATCGCCCTCGATCCGCTGCTGATCTTCGGCTGGGGGCCGATCCCGGCGATGGGGGTGACGGGTGCCGGCATCGCGACCACCCTCGCCCGCGGCATCGGCGTCGCCTACCAGCTGCGGCTGCTGGCGCGCGGCGTCGGCCGGCTGGAGCTGACGCCGCAGGCGATGCGGCTCGATCGCGACGTCAACCGCCGGCTGCTCAAGGTCGCCGGTCCGGGCATGCTGCAGTTCCTGGTCGGCACTTGCAGCTGGCTGGTGGTGGTCCGCATCATCGCCTTCTTCGGCACCGCGGCGCTCGCCGGCTACGTCATCGCGGTGCGCATCCTGATCTTCGCCCTGATGCCGTCGTGGGGGATGGCGAACGCCGCCGCCACCCTGGTGGGGCAGAACCTCGGAGCGGGTCAGCCCGACCGCGCCGAGCGCTCGGTGTGGATCACCGCCGGCGCCAACAGCATCTTCCTCGCCGTCGTCGGCGCCCTGTTGATCGTCTTCGCCGAGCCGCTGGTGGCGCCGTTCTCGAGCTCGCCCGAAGCGGTGCGGTTCGCCGCCGACTGCCTGCGCATCGTCAGCTACAGCTATGTCTTCTTCGCCGTCGGCATGGTGGCGATCCAGTCGTTCAACGGCGCCGGCGACACCTCGACCCCGACCTGGATCAACTTCTTCTGCTACTGGGTCTTCGAGCTTCCGCTCGCCTACCTGCTGGCGAAGACCCTCGGCTGGGGGGCGCACGGCGTCTTCTGGGCGATCACCGCGGCGCAGGGTGCGATCGCGCTGGTCGGCGTTCTCGCCTTCCGCCGCGGCACCTGGAAGCAGCGCGTCGTCTGAGCACCGCGATCCGGCGCCGACTCGATTACACTTCCGCCGCCGTGCGCGTTGCCTTCACCAACCTGGGCTGCAAGCTCAACCAGGCCGAGCTCGAAGAGCTCGCGCGCGCCTTCGACGCCGCCGGGCACCAGGTCGTCGGCTCGATCGATCGCGCCGATCTGCACGTCATCAACTCCTGCACCGTCACCCACGCCGCCGCGCGAGATTCGCGCAAGACGGCGCGCCGCGGCGCCCGTCGCAACCCCGCCGTGCGGACGGTGCTGACCGGCTGCTACGTCGAGTCCGACCCCGGCGCCGCGGCACGCCTCGCGGGGGTCGATCTGGTGGTCGGCAACGCCGAGAAGGAGCGCCTGCTCGACGAGGTCGAGCGGCGATTCCCCGATCTCGCCGCACGTCCGGCGGCGGAGCCCCAGCTCCCCTGCGCGGCGCTCGAGTTCGGCAACGCCCGCGCCCTGGTGAAGGTCGAGGACGGCTGCAACATGCCGTGCGCCTTCTGCATCATCCCGCAGACCCGCGGGCGCCAGCGCAGCCGGCCGGTCGACGAGGTGGTCGCGCGGGTCCGCGAGCTCGTCGCGCGCGGCTTCTCGGAGGTCGTGCTGACCGGGGTGCAGATCTCCTCCTACCGTTCGCCGGAGGGTGGCCTCTACGAGCTCGCCGCCGCCGTGCTCGAGCGCACCACCGTCGAGCGCCTGCGGCTCTCCTCGATCGCCCCCTGGCAGTTCGACCGGCGGCTGCTCGAGCTGGTCGCGGGCGGCCGCGTCTGCCGCCACTTCCACCTCTCCCTGCAGAGCGGCGATGCGGAGACGCTGGCGCGGATGCGCCGCCCCTACTCTCCGGACCGCTTCCGTGAGCTGGTCGACACCGTGCGATCGCGCATCCCCGACGTCGCCATCACCACCGACGTCATCGTCGGCTTCCCGGGCGAGAGCGACGCGGCGTTCGACCGTTCGCTCGCCTTCGTCGACGCGGTCGGTTTCGCCCGCGTCCACGCCTTCCCGTTCTCCCCGCGACCGGGGACCGAGGCGGCCTCGATGGCGGGAGCGGTCGATGCCGGTCTCGTGCGCGAGCGGATGCGGCGCATGCTCGACGTCGCCGATCGGGCCCAGGATGCGTTCGCCCGCAGCCAGGTCGGCATCACCGTCGACGTCCTATGGGAGCGGCAGCGATCGGGCCGGTGGCGCGGCACGAGCGACAACTACCTCCGCGTCGAGACCGACGACGACCGCGATCTCGGCCGCCGCGTCACCCCGGCGCTGCTGGTCGAGGCCGGGGGGCCGTGGATGAGGGCGGAGGTCGCCGTCGCGTGACCGCCGAAACGGCAGCGTCGGCCGACGAGCTCACCTCGCTCGATCGCATGAGCGAGGTGCTCGACGCCGCGCTCGGGCGGTCGGTCGCCGACGAGACCGAGCTGGTGTGGATCGAGGCCCGCCGCTGCGAATCGCGCCGCCGATCCCG
>JBPEXA010000622.1:0-12609 GCA_052032135.1 Thermoanaerobaculia bacterium
GCGACGCCTCGACGCCGAGATAGTCGACCAGGAACTCGACGAAGCGCTCGCAGTCCCCGCCGTAGGCGCGCAGCGTGTGCGCGGAGGCGTGGCGCTCGACGTCGAGGTGCTCGAGGAACCGATGCACCAGCCGGTGCATCGCGCTACGCGGGGGCGGTCGTCGCCGCCAGCGGAGCGGCGACCGTCTCGAGCTCGAGGTCGCTCGCGCGAGCCCACGCCGCGAGGGCCTCCCACGCTCGTTCGGCGTGGGCGGCACGCCGTTGCCGTTTGGGGAGCCGCCGTTGGAGGTCGGGGAAGAGGCCGTAGTTGATGTTGGCCGGCTGGAAATGGTCGGGCGAGGACTCGGTGAGGTGCCGAGCGAGAGCGCCGAGCGCGGTGACCGCCGGCACCGGCTCGACGGCGGACCCCGACCGCTCCAGCGACAGGTAGAGGGCGATGACGAGACCGGTCGCCGCCGACTCGAGATACCCCTCGACGCCGGTGATCTGACCGGCGAGGCGGATGCGCGGATGGCGCCGCAGGCGGTAGTGACGGTCGAGGTGCGCGGGCGCGTTGACGAAGGTGTTGCGGTGCACCTGCCCGAGGCGGACGAACTCGGCCTGCTCGAAGCCCGGCAGCATGCCGAAGACGCGCCGCTGCTCCCCCCACTTCATCCGACTCTGGAAGCCGACCAGATTGAGGTGATCTCGCTGCAGGCTCTCGCGGCGCAGCTGCACGACCGCCCACGGCCGGGTGCCGTCGGGGCGCTCGAGGCCGACCGGCTTCATCGGGCCGAAGCGCAGGGTGTCGAGGCCGCGGCGGGCGAGCTCCTCGATCGGCAGGCACCCTTCGAAGAAGAGCGCCCGCTCGAAGTCGTGGAGCGGCATCACCTCGGCGTCGACCACGGCGCGGTGGAAGGCGACGTACTGCGCCTCGTCGAGGGGGACGTTGAGGTAGTCGTCGCCCCCCTTGCCGTAGCGCGACGCCCAGAACAGCGGCTCCATGTCGAGGGAATCACCGTCGACGATCGGCGCGATCGAGTCGTAGAAGTAGAGGTAGTCGTCGCCGAGCAGCTCGGCCAGGTGATCGGCCATCGCCTCGGAGGTCAGCGGGCCGGTCGCCACGACGACGTCGCCGTCGGGAATCCGCTCGACCTCGGAACGGCGGATCTCGATGCCGTCGAGGCGCTCGAGGGTTCCGGTCACGCGGGCGGCAAAGTGCTCGCGATCGACCGCCAGCGCGCTGCCGGCAGGGACCGCGGCGGCGCGAGCGCTCGAGATGATCAACGATCCGAAGCGCTCCATCTCGCGCTTGAGCAGCCCCGCCGCGTGGAGCGGGTCGTCGCTGCGCAGGCTGTTGCTGCACACCAGCTCGGCGAGGTCGCCGGTCTTGTGGGCGGGCGTCGAGCGCTGCGGCCGCATCTCGTGGAGCACCACGGGACATCCGCGGCGCGCCAGCTGGTAGGCGCACTCGGTGCCGGCGAGACCGCCGCCGACGACGTGGATCGGGCCGCTCACGGCCGGATTATAGGGATCAGCGCCGCTTGCGCTTCGGCGGCTTGCCGCGCTCGGCGAGCAGCTCCTTCGCCCGCTCCGCCTCGAGCGAGCCGGCGTCGACGTCGCGGGGGAGCGAAGCGTTCAGCTCGCCGTTGGTCAGGTAGGGGCCGTAACGACCGTCGAGCAGCCGCAGGCCGTCGTCGAACTCCTTGAGCACCTTGGGGCCGCGGCGCCCGCGGGTCTTCGGCTGGGCGAGGATCTCGAGGGCGCGCTCGAGCCCGATGGTGTAGACGTCGTCGTCATCGGTGAGCGACCGGCTGTCCGAGCCACGCTTGAGGTAGGGGCCGTAGCGCCCCGAGGCGGCGACGACTTCTTCGCCGCTGTCGGGATCGGCGCCCAGCGTGCGCGGCAGGGAGAGCCACAACAGCGCGTGCTCGAGATCGACCTCCTCTTCGCTGACCCCCTTGGGGAGCGAGGCGCGCTTCGGCTTCGGCTCTTTCGATCCCTTTTCGGGATTTTCGCCGAGCTGGACGTAGGGGCCGAAGCGACCCCGGCAGAGGTAGACGGTGAGGCCGCTCTCCGGGTCGGCGCCGAGGTCGCGATTGCCGGCCGCCGCCTTGTCGAGCAGCTCGACCGCCAGCTCGAGGGTGAGGTCGGCGGGGGCGAGGCCGGCGGGGATCGGCGCCGAGAGGCGCTCCTCGTCGCTGAGCCGGTGCTGGAGGTACGGGCCGTAGCGGCCGACCCGCACCACCACCGGACGGCCGCTCTCCGGATGGTCGCCGAGCTGCATCATCGGATAGTCGATCTGCGGCTCCTCGTTCTCGATCCGCCGCTCGAGGCCGACCTCCGAGCCGTTGCCGAAGTAGAAGACGCGCAGGTGCTCGAGCCAGTCGAGCGAGCCGGCGGCGATGTCGTCGAGCTGCTCCTCCATCCGTGCCGTGAAGCGGGTGTCGACGTAGTCGGCGAAGTGCTTCTCGAGCAGCTGGGTGACGGCGTGCGCGGTGAAGGTCGGCACCAGCGCGTTGCCCTGCTTCTCGACGTAGCCGCGCCGCTGGATGGTGTCGATGATCGAGGCGTAGGTCGAAGGGCGGCCGATCCCCTCCTTCTCCAGCTCCTTGATCAGGCTCGCTTCGGTGAAGCGCGCCGGCGGCTGGGTCTCGTGGCGGCTCGCCGTCACCGCCGTCGGCGCCAGCGCCTCGCCCTCGGTGAGCGGCGGCAGCAGGCTCTCGCTGTCCGCCAGCTCGGCCTTCGGATCGTCCGACCCCTCGACGTAGACGCGGAGGAAGCCGGGGAACTCGATCGTCTTGCCGGTGGCGGTGAAGGTGCCGTTCGGCCCGTCGCCGCCGGAGGCGGCGATCTCGACCGCCGTGCGCATCAGCTTCGCCTCGGTCATCTGGCTGGCGACGGTGCGCTTCCAGATCAGCTCGTAGAGCTTCGCCTCGTCGTCGGTGAGGTAGCGGCGCATCTGGTCGGGGGTGCGCGCCAGCTCGGTCGGCCGGATCGCCTCGTGCGCCTCCTGCGCCCCCTTGCTCTTGGTCTTGTAGGTGCGCGGGCCGTCGGTGAACGGCGCACCGTAGCGCTCGGCGATCACCGCCTGCGCCTCGGCCAGCGCCCGCTTCGACAGCGCCATCGAGTCGGTGCGCATGTAGGTGATGAGGCCGACCGGGTCGCCGCCGAGGTCGATCCCTTCGTAGAGCCGCTGCGCGATCCGCATCGTGCGCGCCGCCGAGTAGCGGAACTTGCGGTTGGCTTCCTGCTGCAGCGACGAGGTGGTGAACGGCGGCGGCGGCTTGCGCTGGAACGGCTTGCGGGTGACCGCGGCGACCGTCCACGGCGTCTCCCAGCTCTCCAGCAACCGGTCGACCTCGGCCTCCGACTCCAGCCAGCGAGCGGTGGACGACGGCTTCGGACGACCGTTCTCCGGATCGAAGTCCTGGCCGGTGGCGAGGGCGTCGTCGCCGACGCGGGCGAGCCGCGCGGTGAACGCCTGGCCGTCCTTCTCGAAGGTCGCGTCGGCGTCCCAGTAGACGGCGCGGCGGAACCGCCGGCGATCCCGCTCGCGCATCACGCACAGCCGCACGGCGACGCTCTGCACCCGCCCCGCCGACAGCCCGGTGCGCACCTTCTTCCACAGCACCGGCGACAGCTGGTAGCCGAACAGGCGGTCGAGGATGCGGCGGCTCTCCTGCGCCCGCACCAGGTTGTCGTCGATCTGCCGCGGGTTCTCGAGCGCTTCGTGGATCGCCTCGTCGGTGATCTCGTGGAAGGCGATCCTCTCGACCGGTACCTTGGGGTCGAGGAGCTCGAGGACGTGCCAGGAGATGCTCTCTCCCTCCCGGTCCTCGTCGGTGGCGAGCAGCACGCGGTCGGCGTCGGCGAGCGCCTTCTTGAGCGTCTGGATGTGCTTCTTCTTGTCGGCGGCGACGATGTAGAGCGGCTCGAAGTCGTTGTCGACGTCGACGCCGAGTCGCGCCCACTTCTCCTTCTTGTACTTGGCGGGGATCTGCTCGGCGCTGCCGGGCAGGTCGCGTACGTGGCCGTAGCTCGCCTCCACCCGGTAGCCGTCGCCGAGGATGCGCGACAGCGTCTTCGCCTTGGCGGGGGATTCGACGATGACGAGGCTCTTGCTCATGGGGTGTGGGCGCTCCGCTCGCCGTCCGGCTCGCGAGCGGGGCGGGACGTTACCACAGCCGATCGAGCCACTCACCGGACCGCTCACCAGAGGTCGCTGCGGCGGTAGTAGGGGCCCGGATGACGGCGGATCCAGCCGCCGAGCTCGAGCTCGAGCAACGCCGACTGCACCTCGGGCCCGCTGCCGTCGACGCCGTCGACGAGCTGGTCGAGCGATCGACGCTCGCCGAGCGGCAGCGTCTCGAGGATCGCCCGTTGCAGCCGGGGGAGGCGGGGCGGCGGAGGGTCGGCGCGCGGCTCGGGCGCGGTGAGCGCCTGGCGTTGCGCCTCGTCGAGAGCGAGGATGAGGTCGTCCGGATGCTGGACGAGGAAGGCGCCGTCGCGAATCAACGCGTTCGGCCCTTGCGCCTTGCGGTCGAAGATCCTCCCCGGCACGGCGTAGACGTTGCGGCCGAGCTCGAGCGCCAGCCGGGCGGTGATCAACGATCCGGAGCGGGCGGTCGCCTCGACGACGAGGGTGCCGCCGTCGCCGAGGGCGGCGATCAGTCGGTTGCGCACCGGGAAGTTGTGGGGGAGCGGCGGGGTGGCGCACGGGAACTCGCTCGCCAGCGCCCCGTGGGCGGCGACGGCGCGTCGTAGGGTCCGCCGGCCACTCGGATAGTCGACGTCGATACCGCAGCCGAGGAAGGCGACCGTCGCCCCGCCCGCCTCGATCGCGGCGCGGTGCGCACAGGCGTCGATGCCGCGGGCGAAGCCGGAGATCACGGTCAGCCCGCGGCCGGCGAGCTCGGCGGCCAGCGCCGAGACGGCGTCCCGGCCGTAGGTGGAGGCGAGCCGCGAGCCGACGACGGCGAGCGCCGGACCGCGGGGGAGCTCGCCGCGCACGTAGAGCACCGGCGGCGGCAGGGCGAGCTCCCGCAGGCGGCGCGGATAGTCGTCGTCGAGGCGGGTGATCACTCGCGCGCCGGCCTCGGCCGCCCGCGTGGTCTCGCTCTCGGCCACGGCGTCGGCGCGCACCCACACCCCGCGCGCGATCGCGAGCTGGCGCTCGGAGACGCCGACCTCGGCGGTGGGGGTCGAGCGTCGCCACCAGGCGAGCGGCGAGATCGACAGCGTGCAGATGGTGGCGCGGTGCAGCTCCGCCTCGGCGTTGAGGGCGATCAGCGCCTCGCGCCGCCAGCCGGGGGCGATCACGGGGAGGGGCTCTGCGGGCGGCATCGAAGAGGGGCTCGGCCCCGGGCATAATCCCGGGACAGCGGCGGTTACGACAGTTCCAGACGGACGGGGATCCCCGAATCGCACGCCTGAGCCAGGCCGCCATCGGCGCCGCAGCCAGCCGGTATACTCCCCGGACGCGCAAGGAGAACCGAGGGATGGGATCCTAGGGATGGGACGTCAAGCGATGCGACGGTGCCGCCGAACGGTGGGCGCCGGAGCGCTGGCGGTCACCTGCCTGGCTGCGGCGGCGTCGCTCGCCGTCGCCACGCCGGCGGCCGCGGCGAAGTCGGACTCGCAGCTGCGATTCGGGGTCGAGATGGCGCAGCGGGGCCTGTGGCGGGAGGCGCTCTTCCGCTTCCAGCAGGCCGCCAAGCAGCGGCCGCGGGATCCTCAGGTCCTCAACAACATCGCCGTGGCCTACGAGGCGATCGGGCTGTTCGAGCAGGCGCTCGAAGCCTACCGGGAGGCGCTCGAGGTGTCGCCCGGCGATCGCGACCTGCGCCAGAACTACAGCCGTTTCCTGGAGTTCTACCAGAGCTTCCAGCCGGACGAGGCCGCGGCGAGCGACGGCGAAGCGGCATCGGAGGACAGCCGATGAAGACGATGCGCAAGGCAGGGCTGCTCGCCTCGGCGGCAGCGACGTGGTGGCTCGTCTCGACCTCCGGTCTCGACGCCCGGACCGTCGAGGTGCAGTTCGAGGTTCCGGTCCGATCGCAGATCGACCTGCGCGGCTACGAGACGGTGGCGATCGCTCCCTTCCTGGTGCCGCTCGAGGAGGGGGAGGCGCCTCTCGAGCGGCGGGGGGTCGACGTGCAGGAGGAGTTCGAGCGCTACATGCGTCGCATCCTCCGCCGCCGGGCACGGCTCAAGATCGTGCCGGCGCGCGGCGTCGACTATCCGAGCCTCGAGCTCGAGGACCTGGCGGCCGCCCAGGACTTCTGGCGCGCGGTCGGTGAGCGCAGCGGCGCCGACCTCCTGCTCTCCGGCAGCCTCGATTTCGACATCCAGGACCGCTCCGGCTACCGCACCGAGGAGTACGTCTCGCCCTACGACGGCCGGACCTACTACCGGCAGGTGCTGGTCGAGCGCAGCGGCTTCGAGTACGACATCGTGCTGCAGGTGTACGACGGGCGTTCGGGCGAGCTGCTCCACAGCGACAACTTCAAGGACTTCAAGGAGTTCGAGGGGGCGCGGGCGGATCCGCTGGCCGGCATGTTCGAGAACCTGTACGCCCTCGAGGACCGGATCGCAGGGGTCTTCAGCCAGAAGAAGGTGCAGACGGCACGCCTGCTGTTCACCGATTGACCCGGTCGCGCGCGGCGACGACCGATCGAAGGAGAGAGTCTTGAGCGGAATGTCCTCTCGCGTCCCCCGTGTCGCCGTCGCCGTTGGGCTGGCGCTCGCTTGCGGTCTGGTGATCACCACCGACGCCGGCGCCCAGTACTTCGGCAAGAACAAGATCAAGTACGACGACCTCCAGTGGCGGATCTACCATTCGCCGCACTTCGACGTGCACTACTACCCGGAGGCGGAGTCCCACCTCCAGAAGGTCGTCTCCTTCGCCGAGAGCGGCTACGACGAGCTGTCGAGGCGCTTCGACCACCAGGTGCGCGATCCGATTCCGCTGATCTACTACGCCACCCACAACGAGTTCGAGCAGAACAACATCATCCTCAACTTCATCCCCGAAGGGGTGGGTGCCTTCGCCGTGCCGACCCGCAACCGGATGGTGCTGCCGGTCGACATGCCCGACCCCGAGCTGATGCAGCTCATCCTCCACGAGCTGACCCACATCTTCCAGTTCAGCATGCTCTACGAGGGGCGGGCGGCCAAGGGGCTGACCGCGCAGCCGCCGCAGTGGCTGATCGAGGGGATGGCGAGCTATTACGCGAAGGACGAGTCGGCGCGCGACAAGTCGTACCTGCGCGACGCCGTGGTCAACGACCGCATCCCCTCGGTGACGCAGTCGAACGTCAGCGGCTTCTTCGCCTACCGCTTCGGCCATGCGGTGTTCGACTACATCGAAGAGCGCTGGGGCGAGGACGGCGTGCGCGACTTCCTCGCCGAGATCCGCTCCAACCTCGGCGGCGACGTCGGCCGCGCGTTCGAGCGGGCGTTCCAGATCAAGCCGGAGGACATGGACGCCGACTTCCGTCGCTGGCTGCGGCGGAAGTACCTGCCGCAGCTGGTGTCGATGGGGGAGCCGAGCGACTACGGGCGCATCTTCCGCACCGAGCGGACCATCTTCAACGGCGTGATGACGTCGCCGGCGCCGTCGCCCTCGGGTGACCTGGTCGCCGCCTTCTCCACCCACAAGGGGGACATCGACGTCGTTCTCCTCGACACCCGCAGCCGGGAGATCATCCGCAACCTGACCAAGGGCCTCGACAACGAGTTCGAGTACTTCGTCGCCCAGGAGCTGACCCTCGGCCGCAAGATGGGGCGCGACCTCGCCTTCTCGCCGGACGGCAACACGATCGCCCTCTTCGCCCGTCAGGGGCGGGGGCGCAAGCTGGTGCTGCTCGACGTGCTGCGCGGCAAGATCGGGCGGGTGATCGAGGTCGGCGTCTCGCAGCCGACCGGGCCCGCCTGGAGCCCCGACGGCCGCGAGGTCGCCTTCGCCGGCTATCGCGACGGCCGCTTCGACGTCTTCGCCACCGACGTCACCAGCGGCGAGACGCGGGCGATCACCAGCGACGACATCTACGACGGAGCGCCCGCCTACTCGCCCGACGGCCGATCGATGGTGATGACCTCGGTGGTCGGCGGCTACGGCAAGCTCTATCGCATCCCGCTCGAAGGGGCGCCCGAGCGCGAGCAGCTCACCTTCGGAGAGTCGAACGAGACCGACGCCATCTACTCGCCGGACGGCACGCAGATCTTCTTCACCTCCGATCGCACCGGCTCCGACGACGTCTACGGCCTCGAGCTCGATGGGGGCGCGGTCACCCGCTACACCAACGCCGTCACCAGCTGCTTCCAGCCGGCGGTGCTCCCCTCACCCGACGGCAAGAACCGATTGGTCTACACCGCGTTCTGGAAGCAGCGGATCGACATCTACGTCCAGGATCTGAGCGATCCGATCACCGAGCCGACGGTCATCGACCCCGGCGAGGTGACCGCCGAGGAGCCGATCGATCCCGAGCTCGAGGCGTTCGAGCCGGCGATCGAGGTGACGATCGACGAGGCGAACAAAGACGACTACGCGCGCTTCAAGCTGTTCCTCGAGGACATCGACGCCTACGTCGGCGTCTCCGACGACCAGACGGTGATCGGCCAGACGGTGGTCCGCTGGTCGGACTACCTGGGAGATCGCCGGGTGATCGCCGCCTTCCAGGGGATCGAGAGCTTCCAGGAGTTCAACTTCCTCTACGCCGACCTCTCCGGGCGGTGGCAGTGGACGGCCCAGCTCTACGACGACGAGACCTTCTTCATCGGCCGTGACTTCAGCGGTTTCCTGCGGCGGGGCGAGACCGCCTTCCGTCAGACCGGCCTCGAAGCGGCGCTCGTCTACCCGTTCGACCGCAGCCACCGGTTCGAGATCGGCGGCGGCTACGTCCGCCGCGAGCTCAACTTCCAGAGCTTCGCCTTCGCCGACCCCAACCAGTTCAGCCTCGATCAGCTGATCGAGCTCGAGCCGCTCCTGGGCGGCCTCGGCCTCGAGGACCTGACGCCCGACCAGCTGATGCAGTTCCTCGACCAGGTCTTCCCCTTCGGCATCCCGGTGCCGGTGCTGGAGCCGCGCACCGACGACTACCCGATCGTCCGCGCGGCGCTGGTCGGCGACACCGCGATCTTCGCCCCCTGGGGCGGCATCGACGGCCGCCGGTGGCGCATCGCGGTCAGTCACGCGCCCAACATCGACAAGCAGCCCGGCGACACGTCGAGCGCGCTGTTCACCAACCTGGCGGTCGACTTCCGGCAGTACGTGAAGCTGACCGCGCGGTCGAACTTCGCGATCCGCCTGTTCGGCACCTTCAACGAAGGGGACGTCCCCAACCCGGTCTACTTCGGTGGCCTCGACACCGTCCGCGGCTTCGACTTCCGCTCGATCGTCGGCGATCAGGGCTTCTTCGCCAACATCGAGCTGCGCTTCCCGTTGATCGATCAGCTGGGGACGCCGCTCCTCCGCTTCGGCGGCGTGCGCGGCATCTTCTTCCTCGACATCGGCGGCGCCTGGTTCGACCGGCTGGGGAGCTTCGACTTCTACGACGAGGATCTCGACCGGCTGCAGGACGGCGTCGCCTCCTACGGCTACGGCTTCACGATCAACCTGCTCGGCGTCGACGTCAACTTCGACTTCGCCAAGCGGACCGACTTCGAGACCTCGGACAGCAGCTACGAGTCGTCGTTCTGGATCGGCCCGAGGTTCTGACCGGGTGGACAGCGTGACCGCGCGGGCGCGGGTGCGGCGGCGGTGAAGATCACCGTCCTCGGCGGCTACGGCGGCCAGAGCCAGCGCTGCCGGATGACCTGTCTGCTGATCGACGGGGCGATCGCTCTCGACGCCGGCTGCCTGGCGCAGGCGCTGCCGGTCGAGGTGCAGAAGCGGGTGCGCACGATCCTGCTCACCCACTCGCACATCGACCACACCAACTCGCTGCCGTTCTTCATCGACAACGTCTACGGCGGCGGCGACTGCCGGATCAACATCTTCGCCTCCGCCGACACCATCTACGCCGTCCGCCGCCACCTGTTCAACAACACCTTCTGGCCCGACTTCGCCCGCCTCCCCAACCACCTGCTGCCGGCGCTGCGCTTCAACGAGCTCGACGACGAGGTGTCGGTCGACATCCACGGCATCAAGTTCACGCCGATCCCCACCCACCACGTCGTCTCGACCCACGGCTTCCTGATCGAGAAGGGGCCGAAGGCGATCCTCTGGTCGAGCGACACCGGCCCCACCCGGCGGCTGTGGGAGATCGCCAACCAGATCCCCAACCTGGCGGCGATCTTCCTCGAGACCAGCTTCGACAACAGCATGCAGCGGGTCGCCGACCAGAGCATGCACCTCACCCCGCGCACCATGTTCCGCGAGCTGAAGAAGCTCGACCGCCGGGTGCCGATCATCCTCCATCACCTCAAGCCGCCCTACATCGACAAGATCCACGCCGAGATCGAGGCGATGGCGCATCCCGACGTCAGCTTCATCGAGCAGGGCCGCACCTACGAGTTCTAGCCGACCGCGGGCAGCACTCTGCCGGCAGGCCTCCGGCGGTCGACGTCCTGCCCGGGGGGCCTCTCGCCGAGCGATCGGCTCGCGCCTCCAGCCACCCCTCACGTCGTGAGCGACGGCGAGCGAGCCGCGCGCTGACCGTCCCGCCTGACGAGACCGCGCGGCGTGCCCCCGGGCAGGGCGTCGATCGCCCCGAGGCCGGCGCGTTTCCACCACCGGACCGGAGTCTCCTCCCCACCGATCACCGTGCGAGCCGCGTGATAATTTGACCGCCGTGCAGCTCCATCTGGGTCTCGCCCCCGCGCCGCTGCGCCTGTGCGTGCTCGGCTCCGGCAGCGCCGGCAACTGCGTGGTGGTCGAGAGCGGCGAGCACCGGCTGCTGATCGACGCCGGCTTCTCCTGCCGCCAGATCGAGAAGCGGCTGGCGGCGGTCGGCGTCGATCGCGCCACCATCGCGGCGATCGTTCTCACCCACGAGCACGGCGACCACGTCCGCGGCGCCGCCCGCTTCGCCAAGCGCAACGCGGCCGTCATCTACGGCACCCGCGGCACCCTGGAGCGCAGCGGGCTCGCCGAGCGCTCACCGACCGAGGAGCTGGTGTCGAGCCGCCCGCGGCGCGTCGGCGGCTTTCTGCTCCACCCCTTCCGCGTGCCCCACGACGCCGAGGATCCGATCGGCCTGGTGCTCGAGGACGGCTCCGGGCGACGGGTCGGGGTGGTCAACGATCTGGGCACCGCCAGCCGGCTCGCCTGGGCGCACCTGCGCGACCTCGACGGGCTGGTGGTCGAGACCAACCACGACCTCGAGATGCTGCGCAACGGCCCCTACCCGTGGCACTTGAAGCAGCGGGTCGCCGGCCGCCACGGTCATCTGTCGAATCGCGAGGCCGCCGAGGGGCTGGCGGAGATCGTCAGCGACCGACTGCAGTGGGTGGTGCTCTACCACCTGTCGCGCACCAACAACAGCCCGGCACTCGCCGACGAGGCGATCACCCGGGTGCTGCGCGACTGCGGATCGCGCGCGCGGGTGTGCGTCAGCGAGCAGTTCGTGCCGTCCCCCTGGCTCGAGGTCGACCAACCGCCCCTACCGAGCTCGACGGCTCGCCGGACGGTCGCCCGCCATTCGGCCGGCCGCTGAGCGACCGGGGCTACGGGGCCGGCCGCTAGCGCCCGGCGGCTGCCGTCGCCGCCCGCACGCCGTTGCGGAAGATGGCGAGCCCCGCCCCCTCGACGGCGCGCTCCGACTCCGCCTGCCGGAACCAGAGCGGGTGCTGGAAGGGGTAGAGGAAGGCGTCGGGATGGGGCATCAGCCCGAACAGCCGGCCGCTCGGGTCGCACACCCCGGCGACGCCACCGGGGGAGCCGTTGGGGTTGTCGGGCCACGCTTCGGTCGCCGCGCCGTCGGCGTCGACGTAGCGCAACGCCACCTGGTGGCCCGCCTCCAGCCGGTCGGTCACCTCCTGCGAAGCGGTGAGCCACTTCCCCTCGCCGTGGCGGGTCGGCAGCTCGATGGTGTCGATGCCGCGGGTCCAGACGCACGGCGAGCGCGGGTCGGCGGCCAATCGCACCCAGTCGTCGCGGTAGCCGAGGCGATCGTTGGGCGCCAGGGTGGCCAGCGGCGTCCGGTAGTCACCGTCGAAGCCGGGCAACATGCCGAGGCGCGCCATCATCTGGAAACCGTTGCAGATGCCGATCGCCAGCCCGCCGGCGGCGATGAAGTCGAGCAGCTGGTCGTACAGCCGCCAGCGGATCTTGTTGGCGTAGACGAAGCCGGCGCCGAGGTGGTCGCCGAAGGCGAAGCCGCCGGCGAAGGCGGCGATCGCGTAATCGGAGAGCGGTCGCTCGGCGTGGCCGCCGAGGAGGTCGAGGAGGTGGACGAGGTCGGCACGGGCGCCGACCATCTCGAAGGCGCGCGCGGTCTCCACCTCGCAGTTGAGGCCGAGGCCGGAGAGCACCAGCACCCGCACGTCGCCGGCACCGGCCGGGACCGCGACCGCGTCCGTCCCGCCGCGCCCCTCAGGCACCGGCGAGCCCTCCCCGGAAGCTGGCGCGGAGCGCCTCGATCTCGACGTCGACGGCGAGCGCGGCGCCGCTGCGGATCCGCAAGCG
>JBPEXA010000623.1:0-3570 GCA_052032135.1 Thermoanaerobaculia bacterium
GCCCACGATCTCGATACCGTGCTGCTGGTGGCGCCGACCAGCACGCCGGCGCGCATCCGCGAGATCGATCGACTGAGCCGCGGCTTCGTCTACTACGTCGCTCGCACGGGAGTGACCGGCGACCGTCCCGACCTGCCGCCGGAGCTGCTCCAGCCGGTGCGCAAGCTGCGGCGCCGCTTGCGGCTGCCGCTGGCGGTCGGCTTCGGCATCTCCACCCCCGAGCACGTCGACGCGGTCTCCCGGGTCGCCGACGCGGTGGTGGTCGGCAGCGCGCTGGTGCGGCTGGTCGAGGAGCACGGTCGCGACGCCGCGGCACCGCTGGCGACGGCGGTGCTCGAGCTGACCGAGCCCCTCCGCGCGCCGCGGCGGCGGAGGTGGGGGCGACGGTGAGCCGCGCGATCGAGGTCGGGCGGGTGGAGACCCCGGTGCACGGGCGCTACCTGGTCTGCGCCAGCGACGCCTACGGCGGGGCTCCCTTGCTGGTCGCCTTCCACGGCTACGGCGAGTCGGCCGAGTCGATGCTCGAGTCGGTGGTGGAGATCCCCGGCATCAACCGCTGGCATCTGGCGTCGATCCAGGGCCTCAGCCGCTTCTACCGCCGCCGTACCGGAGAGGTGGTGGCGAGCTGGATGACGAAGCAGGACCGCGAGGTGGCGATCGCCGACAATCTCCGCTACGTATCGAGGGCGTTGGAGGCGGTGCGGTCGCGACTCGAGGTCCGCGGGCCGATCGTCCTGCTCGGCTTCTCACAGGGGACGGCGATGGCCTACCGTGCGGCGACGGTCGTCGGCGAGGCCTGCGCGGCGATCGTCGCTCTCGCCGGCGACGTGCCGCCGGAGCTGGCGTCGGTCGACGGCTGGGCGCGGCCGCAGGTGCTGATCGGTCGCGGGACCGAGGACGACTGGTACAACGAGAGCAAGAACGAGAGCGACGTCCGACTGCTCGAACAGCTCGGGTCGCCGGTCGAGACCTGCGTCTACGACGGCGGCCACCAGTGGACCAACGCCTTCCGCCGGCGGGTCGGCGCCTTCCTCGACCAGCTCCCGCGGCGCTGACCGCGCGACTCAGTCCTTCGGCGGGGGTGCTTTCAGGGTGCGGGCGAGGCAGTAGCCCGCCAGCAGCGTCACGCTGCCCATGCTCACGAACATGAAGATCTTGGCGAACGGTTCCATGGCGCCTCCCGTCGGCGTCAGCTCTCGAGTCCCTTGCGATCCCACGAACGCTTGATCAGCACGATGCCGATCACCGCCATCGCCACCATCAGGATCCGCGCGACCCACAGGTAGGGGACGTTCTCCTCTGGGACGCCGTCCATCAGCAGCTTGGGGATCGCCTCGGTGTACCCCCACCAGAACAGGAGGCCGAACAGGAAGACGGGCGTCACCCACTTCATGATCGGCTTGTAGATGGCGGGGATCTTGAGATCGGCTCCCTTGTGCAGCTCGTCCCAGCCGCGGTTGATGCCGAAGATCCAGGCGAAGAGCACGATCTCGATCGCGGCGAAGACGACCAGCCCGAAGGTGCCGGCCCAGTAGTCCCACTCGTCGAGGACGCCGCGCTGCAGGAAGAGGACGTGGAAGAGGCCGAGGCCGATGCCGAGCATGGTCACCGCGCCGGCCGCCTTCTTGCGGGTGAAGCCGACCTCCTCCTGAAGGAAGGAGATGGTCGGGCTGGCGAGCGCGACGCACGACGTGATGCCGGCGATGAACAGCAGGAAGAACCAGAGAAAGCCCCACACCTCGGCGGCGGGGAAGCCCTGGAAGACCGATCCCATCGCCACGATGCCGAGATCGAAGCTGCCGGCCTTGGCGATGGCGGTGGCGCCGGCGACGCCGAAGAAGGTCACCGCCGCGGGGATCGCGATCGTGCCGCCGAGCACCACCTCCGCGAACTCGTTGGTGGCCGCCGTCGACAGACCGGTGAGGGTGACGTCGTCCTTCTCCCGCAGGTAGGAGGCGTAGGTCTGGATCGACCCCATCCCGATCGACAGGGTGAAGAACATCTGGCCGGCGGCGGCGATCCAGACCCCGGACCGACCGAGGCTCGACCAGTCTGGGTTCCAGATGAAGTTGAGGCCCTCGGCCGGCGATGCCGCCACCGGCTCCATCGTCACGATCCTCGCCACCAGCACGATGGCGAGCACGAAGAGCAGCGGGACGCCGTAGAGAGCGAGCTTCTCGATGCCGCCGCTGATGCCGCGCGCCAGCACCCAGCCGAGAAAGACCATGGTGACGGCGAAGAAGAGCAGCGGCATCCATCCGGCGACCATCGATCCGTCGTCGAGGGTCTGATAGTTGGTGAGGAAGGCGCGAACGTGGTCGGCCTTCGCCTGCGCGTCGCCGCTGCCGAAGTACTTGCCGGTCAGCGAGAAGAAGCTGAAGCCGAGCATCCAGGAGGCGACGTAGGTGTAGTAGATGAAGACGATCAGCGGCATGACGACGCCGAGAATGCCGAGGTACTTCGCCCACTGCTTCTTGCGGTCGGTGAGGACGTCGAACATGCCCGGCACCGTGCCGTGACCGTGGGAGCCGCCGTAGCGGCCGACCCCCCACTCGATCCACATCATCGGGATCCCGAGCAGCAGGAAGGAGATGAAGTAGGGAATCATGAAGGTCCCGCCGCCGTTCTGTGCGGCCTGCACCGGGAAGCGCAGGAAATTGCCCAGCCCCACGGCGTTGCCGGCCATGGCCAGCACCAGGCCGATACGGGTACCCCACTGTTCCTTTTGGGCCGTCACGAAGGCCTCCTCGACAGTCGCAGGTGATCGTCTTTCGGGACGCCGCGCAGGGTACCGGCGGGGTCGGACGGTGTCAAGAAACGGCGCCCGCGGCACAGCGTCGGGATCGGCAGCGGCGGAACCCGGTGACGGCGCGGTGACGGGGTGCGGTCCGGCGGTGGGCCGCTACCGCGGCGCGCCGAAGCGGCGCCGGCGCCGGTGCTGGGCGTCGAGCGCGCGGTCGAGCTCGGCCGGACCGGTGCCGGACCGTGCTGGAGCCGGCGGGTGGCGCCGTCAGCTCGCGCGACCGGCGACGCCGCGGAGCAGGTCGCCGAGCTGCACCGTGCCGATCAGGTCGCCACCCTCGACCACCAGCAGGCGACCGAGACCGCTGCTCCGCATGCGGTCGAGCGCCGCGAGGGCGTCGGTGCCGGGGGCGATGGTGTTGGCGGCCGAGCACGGCTCGGTCACCGTGCCGACGCTCTGTCGATCCCATTCGTGACGGGGCAGCCGTTGCGCGCTCCCGGTCGAGACCAGGCCGACCACCCGCCGATCGTCGACGACCGGCAGCACCGAAGCGCGACCGTCGCGGGCGTGGGCGTCCATCATCTCGGCGATCGAGATGTGCCGGGGGACGACCACCGGGTCGGTCTCCATGAACCGGCGCACCGGCTCGCCCGCCAGCAGCTCCCGCCAGACGGTCTGCCGGTAGGCGGTGCGCGCCGCGTTGCGCACGAAGAGGCCGATCAGCGCCAGCCAGATGCCGGCGCCGAGGTGGCCGGTCGCCATGACGCGCAGCACGCCGAGACCGATCAGGCCGAAGGCGAGGCCCTGGCCGATGCCTGCCGCCACCA
>JBPEXA010000624.1:0-1798 GCA_052032135.1 Thermoanaerobaculia bacterium
CGTTGGTGCGCGGCTCGCTCGAGCTGTCCCAGACGTTGGTGAGATACGCCTCGAGGTCGAAGTCGTCGAGCCCGTCATTCTCCGGCTCCTTCTCCTCCGCCTTCGCCTCCGCCTCGAGCTCGGCCTGCGTGTGCTCCTCGAAGTCCGCCTCCTCGAGCACCGGGTTCTCGACCAGCTCCTGCGTCACCACGCTCTGGAGCTCCATCCGCGTCATCTGCAGCAGCTTGATCGCCTGCTGCAGCGACGGCGTCATCACAAGCTTCTGAGCGAGCTTGAGCGACAGTTTCTGTTCGAGAGCCATGGGAGGGGCGATCAGCGTAGAGGGTGCCGCCGGTCAGAGGGTGAAGTCGGCGCCAAGATAAATTTGGCGGACCTGCGGGTCCGCCGAGAGCTCGTCGGGTCGACCCGATCGGAGGATCGCACCATTGTTGATGATATAGGCGCGGTCGGTGATCTTCAAAGTCTCGCGGACGTTGTGATCGGTGATCAGGACGCCGATCCCCATCTCCCGCAGATGGCGGATGATCTCCTGGATGTCGATCACCGCGATCGGGTCGATGCCGGCGAACGGCTCGTCGAGCAGGATGAACAGCGGCTCGATCACCAGCGCGCGGGCGATCTCGACCCGGCGGCGCTCGCCGCCCGACAGCAGGTAGCCCTGGGTCTTGCGCACCTGCTCGAGACCGAACTGCCGCAGCAGCTGGTCGAGCCTCGACTCCTGCTCGCGGATCGGCAGGTCGAGGGTCTGGAAGATCGCCCGCAGGTTGTCCTCGACGGTGAGCTTGCGGAAGACCGACGCTTCCTGCGGCAGGTAGCTGATCCCCTTCTTGGCGCGCAGGTACATCGGCAGCTCGCTGATCCGCTCGTCCCCGATGTAGATCTCGCCGGAATCGGGGCGCGTCAGCCCGACGACCATGTAGAAGGTTGTCGTCTTGCCGGCGCCGTTGGGGCCGAGCAGGCCGACGATCTCCCCCGGGTGGACGTCGATCGACACCCGGTCGACCACCGCCCGGCCGCTATAGACCTTGCGCAGGTCGTGGGTCCACAGCTTGCGCGGCTCGGTCACCGGCGCCCCCCGCCGTCGCCGTCCGGCTCCGCCGGTGGCGGCCCGGGAGGCTCCACGGGTGGCTCCGCGGGAGGCTCCCCCTCCGTCGATGGCTGCCCGGGCACGTCCTCGGCCGCGTCGCCGTCGACCGCGCGGCGGCTGGCGAAGTACTCGCTGGAGGTGAGGAACAGCTCGGCGTCGGCGGCGGCGACGCTGTCGATCTCGGCGATCGCGGTGTCGAAGTCGTAGACCATCAGCCGCGCGCTGATGGTACCGCCGTCCGCCTGGTTCAGCTTGGCGGGGTCACCGATGATGCGCACCTTGGAGGCGGCGTTGTTGTAGATCGCCGCGTCGCCGGTCATCCGGTTGCCGGCGACCCCGTCGTCGATCGTCGTCCCCGCCTCGCAGTAGAAGCGCTCGAAGTCGTCGTTGTCGTCGAGCTGCACCTGGAGCTGCGGGCACGCCATGGTCCGCGCCCCCTGGACGACGCGGGCCGATCCCTCGTAGGTGAGGCGGCCGACCTCGCGCTCGAAGCGCATCGAGGTCGAGCTGATCTGCACCGGCGGCTCGGGATCCTGCGGCGTGGCCGCGTCGTCGTCGGGGAGCGGATCCGGCGCCCGCTGGTGCCACACCGAGCGGACGTTGCCGTCGGCGACGAGGTCGTCGCCGTCGAGGGCGAGGGTGCGGGCGACGAGGTAGTTCTCCCCCTGCCAGGCGCGCACGTCCTCCTCGAACCGGAAGCTGCGGGGGACG
>JBPEXA010000625.1:0-10302 GCA_052032135.1 Thermoanaerobaculia bacterium
CGCACGCCCTGCTCGCGCGGTTCGGCTACCTGCAACTCGATTCGATCGCCGTCGCCGGCGCTCGCAGCCATGTGCTCGTCCTGCTGTCGCGCTTCGAGGGGTTCGAGCCCGAACTCGGCGAGGCGCTGCTGGCGCCCGGCGAGCCGCTGTTCGAGTACTGGGGCCACGAGGCGTCGTGGCTGCCGATGGCGCTCTACCCCGCCCTCGAGTTCCGGCGGCGCGACTACGCCGTCGATCCGTGGTGGGGGGACGTGCTCGGCGAGCACCCCCGGCTCGCCGATCGGCTGCTGGAGCGGATCCGCACCGAGGGCCCGCTGCGCTCGGTCGACCTCGAGGGCGAGACGCCGGAGGGTGACGGCTGGTACCCGAAGACCGCCAAACGGGTGGCGCGCGCCTTCTGGTCGCGGGGGGATCTGGCGATCCGCGAGCGCCGCAACTTCCAGCGCGTCTACGACCTCGCCGAGCGGGTGATCCCCGCCGAACTGCGCCGCTCGCCGATGCCGTTCGACGCCTCGCTGCGAGCGCTCCTGCTGCGGGCGCTCGCCGGTCACGGCTGGGCGACGACCGGCACCCTGGCGCAGACCTGGCGGCTGCGCAACCTCGGCCCCGAGATCGCCGGCGCGCTGGGCGACCTCGAAGCCGCGGGCGCGGTCGTTCGCTGCGACCTCGTCCACCACGGCGAGCCGCGGCGGAGCGGATGGATCCGGCCGAGCGACCTCGAGCTCGCCGAGCGGACGACGCGGCTCCGGCCGCGGCGGTCGCGAGGGGTGCTGTTGTCGCCGTTCGACCCGGTGCTGTGGGACCGACGGCGGGTGACGGCGCTGTTCGGCTTCGACCAGGTGCTCGAGATCTTCAAGCCGGCGGCGAGCCGCAGGTGGGGCTACTACTGCCTGCCGGTGCTGGCCGGCGATCGCCTGGTCGGACGGGTCGATCTCAAAGCCGATCGCCGCCGGCGGCGGCTGAGCGTCGTCGCCCGCCACCGGGAGTCCGGCGCCGGCAGTCGCGGCGACGCGGCGATCGACGCGGCGGTCGATCGCCACGCCCGCGCCGTGCGCCTCACCCTCTGATCAGCTCGACGCCGCCGCCTCGAGGTAGCCGACCACCTCGTCGCGGTCGGAGTGGACGATCAGCAGCACGAGATCCCCTTCGCCCGCCCACTCGAGGGCGCGGCGGACCGTCTCGAGCTCGGAGCCGGTGCGGGCGAGCTGGTGGTCGCCGGCGCCGCAGGCGCGCAGCTCCGCCTCGATCAGCGCCGGAATCTCCCCCTCGGCGCGGCCCCGCAGGTAGTCGTGCAGCTCCTTGACCAGCACCAGATCGGGCTGCGCCGACCAGGTGGCACGCGCCAGCTCGCGAATCGAGGCGTCGTCGCGGTCCCCGGCCTGTCCGATCGTCAGCAGGCGACGCTGCGCCGGCAGCCGGGCGGCCATCTCGATCAGCGCCCGGACGCCGTGCGGGTTGTGGGCGAAGTCGACGATCACCCTCGCGCCTCCGATCTCGAACTGGTTGAGACGCCCGGGATTGTCCTCCGGGGTGCTCTCGAAGCTCCGCAGCCCGTCGGCGATCGCCCCCACCGCGATGCCGAGATGGCGGGCGACGGCGGTCGCCGCCAGCACGTTGGCGACGTTGTGGCGGGCGGCGCCGCCGAGGGTGACCGGAAGGTCCGCCACCTCGGCGATCGCCACCTTCTCGCCCCCCTCTTCCCACACCACCCGCCCCCACTCGAGGCGGCAGAGGGCGGCGGCGCTCTGGCGCAGCTCGGCGACGTGCGGCGCCGCCGGCTCGAGGGTGAACCAGGTGACCGGCTGGGAGACCGTCGCGCCGTGGCGCCGCACCACCGGATCGTCGGCGTTGAGCACCAGCCGCCGCGCCGCCCGCGCGACCACGAACTTGCACTCGGCCAGCGCGTCGAGATCGTGGACGCCGAACTCGCCGAGGTGGTCCTCGGCGACGTTGGTGACGCAGGCGACGTCGGTCGCCGCGACGGCGAGCCCGCGCCGCAGCATGCCGCCGCGGGCGGTCTCCAGCACGGCGCACTCGACGCGGCGGTCGCGCAGCACCTGGCGGGCGCCGCCGGGGCCGGAGTAGTCGCCACGATCGAGCAGCTCGTCGCCGGCGGCGATCCAGTCGGTCGACGACACCCCCGGCACCAGCCCGGCGGCGCGGACGGCGGCGGCGAGCAGCCGCACGGTCGTCGTCTTGCCGTTGGTGCCGGTGATCTGGGCCACCGGCACGTCATGGACCGCCGACCAGTCGACCGCCTCCGGCTCGGGCACCGCCCGCGCCGGCCAGGTGGTCGAGCCGCGACCGAGGCCGACCGACACCTCGTCGTCGTCCCACAGGAAGGCGACCCCGCGCTCGGCGGCTGCGCGCTCGAGGGCGAGCAGCGGAGGGTTGATCTCCTCCGCGATCAGCTGCCGCAGGCGCTCGGCCTCGGCTTCGAACGGCGCCGCCGGATCGGCGCCGAGCTCCGCCGCCGCGGCCGCCCACGCCCATTCGTTGACCTCGGTGGCGGCGTAGAGGGCGTCGATCGGCGCGCGGAAGGCGAGCGACATGCCGCCGTGGAAGTGGCGGTCGACCGTCGTCGCCCCTCCCCAGCCGACCGCGTCGAGCATCCGCTCGAGGTGAACGCGCCAACGACGCGCCGCCTCGCGCCCCGCTGCGGCGTCGGGCACCTCGACGTCGATCACCGCCGCCGGCCCGTCGGTGACGATGTTCGGTCCGGTCAGCCGGCGGGAGTCGCGAACCTCCATCCGGCGGTCAGTCGTCCTCTTCCTCGCGGGCGACCCGCACCCCTCGCTCGTCGCGGATCAGATCGCCGACCGGCGGCAGGTCGAGCTCGGGCAGCTCCTCGACCGGAGCGGGCCGCTCGACCGGCGACGGCTCCTCCGCCGGCAGGGTGTCGAGGTCGGGCGAGAACTGGGTGATCTGCTTCCAGGCGCGGTTGATCTTGTCGCCGAGCACCAGTACCAGATCGCCCGAACGGGCGCGGCGCAGCGCCGCCTGCACCGCCTCGGTCTCCGCGGGGATGACCTCGATCGCCGTCTCCGGCACCCCGGCCGCGACCAGCGCCGCCCGCAGGCGCTCCGGCACCTCGTCGGGAGCGCGGCCGCGGGGATTGTCGTCCCGGCGGCAGATGTAGTGGTCGAAGTGGCCGGCGCACAGCCGCGCGATCTCGTCGATGTCCTCGTCGCGCCGATCTCCGGGGGCGGCGAGCACGCAGATCCTCGACCCCTCGACGTCGAGAGCGTCGGCGAGTCGCACGATCGACTGCACCGCGTGCGGGTTGTGGGCGTAGTCGAGGATCACCTTGAACGGGTGCTGGTCGTAGATGTTGAGCCGGCCGGGGGCCTGGAAGTAGCTGGTGTCGAAGGTGCGCAGCCCCTGACGGATGGAGTCGAGGTTGACCCCCATGCTGTAGGCGACGGCGGCCGCGAACATCGCGTTCTGGACGTTGTGGATCGCCTTGCCTTCGAGCGTCGCGGGGATCAGGTGGGTCCACAACAGCGGGATGTGCGTGCCGCCGTCGTAGATGGTGACCATGTGGCCGTTGATCCCCTCCTCGAGCACCACCGCGCGGCCGTCCGCCTTGATGTGCTCGCGGACCAGCGGATGGCGCGGGTTCATCGTCACGTAGCAGAGGTGCTGCGCCTCGGTGTAGTCGGCCATCTTGAGGCAGAGCGGATCGTCGGCGTTGAGCACGGCGGTGTCGCTCGCCACCTCGACCACGATCCGCTTCACTCGCGCCAGATCCTCGACGGTGTCGATCCCCTTCAACCCGAGATGATCGGCGGCGACGTTCAGCACCGCGCCGACGTCGCAGTTGCGGTAGCCGAGGCCGGCTCGCAGCAGCCCGCCGCGAGCGGTCTCCAGCACCGCGACGTCGGTGTGGGGATCGCGCAGCGCCATGCGCGCCGCCGTCGGGCCGGTCATGTCGCCCGGAACCGTGAGGTGGCCGTCGATGTAGACGCCGTCGGAGGTCGTCATTCCCACTCGCGAGCCGGCCATCTTGAGGATGTGGCCGACCATGCGGGTGGTGGTCGTCTTGCCGTTGGTGCCGGTGATCGAGGCGATCGGCACCCGCGACGGCGTCCCGGGGGGGAAGAGCATGTCGATCACCGGCCCGGCGACGTCGCGCGGCTGCCCCTCGCTCGGTGCGACGTGCATGCGGAAGCCGGGGGCGGCGTTGACCTCGCAGATGGCGCCGCCGGTCTCGTGGAAGGAGCGCGCGATGTCGTCGGTCAGGAAGTCGATGCCGCAGACGTCGAGGCCGATGGCGCGCGCCGCGCGCACCGCCATCTCGCGGTTGTCGGGGTGGATGACGTCGGTGACGTCGACCGCCGTGCCGCCGGTCGACAGGTTGGCCGTCGAGCGCAGGTAGACGACCTCCCCCGGCGGCGGGACGCTCTTGCGGTCCATGCCGCGCAGCTGCAGCAGGCGATCCGCCTGATGGTCGAACTCGAGCCGCGTCAGCACCTTCTCGTGGCCGACGCCGCGGCGCGGATCGGCGTTGACGATCTCGACCAGCTCCTCGATGCTCCGCTCGCCGTCGCCGACGACGTGGCCCGGCACCCGCTTGGAGGCCGCCACCAGCTCGCCGTCGACCACCAGCAGCCGGTGATCGAGCCCCCGGATGAAGCTCTCGACGAGGACCGTGCGGGAGTGGACGCGGGCGTTGTCGAAGGCGGTCGCCACCGCCTGCGGCTCGGTGAGGTCGATCGACACCCCGCGGCCGTGGTTGGCGTCGAGCGGCTTGACGACTACCGGATAGCCGATCCGCTCCGCCGCGACCACCGCCCCCTCGGGATCGTGCACGATGCGCTGCTGCGGCACCGGCAGGCCGAGGTCGGCGAGGATCTTGTTGGTCTCCTCCTTGTCGGAGGCGAGCTCGACGGCGATGTGGCGGGTCTGGCCGGTCACCGTCGCCTGGATCCGCCGGCCGAAGGTGCCGTGACCGAGCTGCACCAGGCTGTAGCGGTTGAGGCGCAGCCACGGGATGCCGCGGTCCTCGGCCGCCTGCACCAGCGACGCGGTGCTCGGCCCGAGCGCCCGTCGCTGGCTGAAGCGGATGAAGCGATCGCGCTCCTCGTCCCATCGGAACGCTTCGACGTCGACCGACGACGGTCGCACCTCCTCGGGGAGCAGGGTGTCGAGGAGCGCCATCCCCAGCCGCGCCGCCTCGAGGCCGACCTCCTCGTCCTTGTACTGGTAGACGACGTCGTACTCGGCCGGGGTGCCGGTGCCGCGGGTCTTGCCGAAGGTGACCGGTGAGCCGGCGACGTTCTGCAGCTCGATCGCCACGTGCTCGAGGATGTGGCCCATCCAGGTGCCGTCGCCCTCGGTCAGCCGGCGGACGAAGCCGCCCGGCTCGCGATACGAGCAGCCGTGCTGCGCGAGCCCCGGCAGCGCGTCGAGCAGCCGATCGCAGAAGTCGCTCCCCAGCCGCCCGCTCGGCCACTCCTCGAGCGCCTCGAGATCGACGGTGAGCCGGATCACCGGGAAGTGGGCGTAGAGGCTGGGGCCGAGGTAGACCGACCTGCCGACGACTCTCACGGCGCAGCGCTCCGGTCGGCGGGCGCCGGCACCGGCGGCGGCGACGCCTTGCGGCTGCGGATGTCGTAGCGCGCCCCTTCGACCAGGATGTGGAGGCGGATGTTGAGCATGCACACCGCCTCCGACTGCTTCGCGGAGTCCATCGACGAGTACTCGATCTCCGACGGATCGACCACCGTGATCGCCCCCGAGCCGTGCACCTCGAGCGAGTCGTCGGGGGCGATGAAGGCGGCGGTGTCCTCGTCGAGCCCGATCCCGATCGGCCGCGGATTGTAGGCGAGAGCGGTCAGCAGCCGGCCGAGGCGGTCGCGCTGCCGGAAGTGCTGGTCGATGACCACCATCCGCGTCAGCCCGAGGCCGGGAGCGAGGGTCACCATGTCGGCCTGCGGCGTCGATCCCTCGTCGCCGAAGGCGATCATGTGCTCGGAGAGGATCGCCGCCCCCGCCGAGGTGCCGGCGACGTGGAGCTCGTCCTCGAGGTTGCGGCGCCGGATGAGGCGCGCGATCTCGGTGCCGCCGATGGTGGTCGACAGCTTCAGCTGGTTGCCGCCGGTGAGGAAGACCCCCTGCGCGCGCTCGATCCGCTCGATGAAGCGCGGGTCGTTGCAGTCGTCGCGGGTCTCGATCGGTAGCGCCCGCGTCGCCCCGGCGCCGAGGTCGCGGAAGATGCGCTCGTACTCGGGGCCGGTCTCCGCCCGGCTCGACGCCGTCGGGATGATGGCGATGCGCGCCTGGGCGCCGCCGCAGACGTCGACGAACCGCTGCAGGATCGCCGGATCGCGCAGGCGATCCTCGGCGCCCCCGATGGGGATGATGCATCCGCGAGTCAACGAGCCCCTCCTTGCCGTCCGCTCACTCAAAGGTACCGTGTTCGAGCTGTCGACCGCCACGGCGGTGCCACGTGCCACGCGCCATGACGTCGCGCGCCGAGCCGTCGTCGTCGAGGACGACGAGATCGGCGTCGCCGCCGGCGACGACGCGACCCTTGCGCGGCAGCCGGAGCAGGTCGGCGACATTGCTGGTGAACGCCGGCAGCACCGCCTCCAGCTCGCGCCCCGCCGCGCAGCAGCGGGCGATGCACTCCAGCAGCGCGCCGGAGTCGCCGACCTCCATCGAGGTGACCCTGCCGTCGTCGTCGAACCGCGGCAGGCAACCGCCGCCGTCGGAGCTGACGGTCACCCTTCGCGGCGGCACCCCCTCGTCGAGGCAGCGACCGAGCGCGACGTCGGCCGCCAGCTCGTCGTCCACCGTCGCGCCCTCCTCGACCGGAAAGGCGGTGATGTCGATGCACGGGCCGTCGGTCGCCAGCGCGAGCGCCTCGTCGAACAGCCTTTGCCGGCGGTTGACGTGCGTCGGGTGGAAGACGCGCGCCGGAAGCTCGCTCTCGGCCAGCGCGCGACGGACCGGCTCGAGGCCGCGCTCGCCGTCACCGAGGTGGAGATGGAGCGTGCCCGCCTTGCCGGTCATCAGGCCGGCGACGTGGGCTTCCGACGCCACCCGCAGCAGCTCTTCGTCGGTCGGCTGGCTCGAGCGATGGTCGGAGATCGCCAGCTCGCCGACGCCGATCACCTTGTCGAGATAGACGATGTCGCCACGCGCGCTGCCGGTGAGCGTGGTCAGCGGCAGGTGGTAACCGCCGGTGTAGCACCACGCCGACAGCCCCTCCGCCTCGAGGCCGCGCACCCGGGTCAGCAGCTCGCCGATCGACCGGGTGAGGTCGTCGGTGCCGAGCAGGCCGACGACGGTGGTCACGCCGGCACGGGTGTAGCGGCCCAACGGTGGTGCCGGTACCCGGCTCTCGGGCCCCGACTCGCCGCCGCCGCCGGTGACGTGCACGTGGCCGTCGACCAGGCCGGGGATCACTCGCCGTCCCTCGAGATCGTCGATCTCGACCTCGACGGCGGCTCCCAGCGGCGGCGGCTCGGCCCCCATCCAGACGATGCGCTCGCCGGCGATCAGCAGGTGGCGGTGGCCGAGATGCTCCGGTGCGTGGCAATCAGCGTTGGAGAGGAGTCGAAGCATGGAGAGGCCTCGAAGGGCGCGACATTCTAGCTCGCGACGCCGCCACGGCGCCGCCTCGCCGCCGTCGCCCGAACGACTACAATCGGGCGACGGCAGTCGAGGA
Organism: Thermoanaerobaculia bacterium; assembly: GCA_052032135.1. Classification (GTDB taxonomy): domain Bacteria; phylum Acidobacteriota; class Thermoanaerobaculia; order Multivoradales; family JAHEKO01; genus CALZKB01. Next base: position 7,676 of record JBPEXA010000625.1, read on the forward strand.
ACGGACCGAGGAGGCGGCGGTGGATCGAAGGGAGTTTCTACGCTGGAGCGGTGTCGGGCTCGGGACCTTCGTGGTGCCGGTGCTCGGGAGTCGTGCGGTCGGCGCCGTCACGCCGATCGCCACCGGCGACAGGAAGGCGATGGCCGACGCCGCTCTCGAGGCGGCGACCGGCGGTGGCGCCGCGTACGCCGACGTGCGGATCGGCCGCTACCTCAACCAGTTCGTCATCACCCGCGAGGACAAGGTGCAGAACCTCGTCGACACCGAGTCGTTCGGTGCCGGCGTGCGGGTGCTCGCCGACGGCGCCTGGGGGTTCGCCGCCACCTCAGAGGTGACCGCGGAGGCGATGGCGGCGACCGCTCGGCGTGCGGTGGCGATCGCCAAGGCGAACGCGCGGCTGCAGACCGAGCCGGTGCGGCTCGCTCCGGTCGAGGGGGTCGGCGAGGTGAGCTGGCGGACGCCGATCGAGAAGAGCTGCTTCGAGGTCCCGCTGTCCGAGAAGGTCGACCTGTTGATGGACGTCAACGCGGCGGCGATGGCGGCCGGCGCGAGCTTCATCAACACCAACCTCTTCCAGGTCAACGAGCAGAAGTACTTCGCCTCCACCGACGGCTCCTACATCGATCAGGACGTCCACCGGCTGTGGCCGACGTTCACCGTCACCGTCATCGACAAGGAGAGCGGGGAGTTCCAGACGCGCAACGCGCTCTCCTCGCCGATGGGTCTCGGCTGGGAGTACCTGGCGGGGAGGAAGGACGACAAGATCGACAACATCACCACCCTCTATCGCATGTCGTACGACATGAAAGAGGACGCCGTCGCCGCCGCCCGGCAGGCGAAGGAGAAGCACGCCGCCACCTCGGTCGAGCCGGGCAAGTACACGCTGGTGCTCGACCCGACCCACCTCGGCCTCACCATCCACGAGTCGGTCGGCCACCCGCTCGAGCTCGACCGGGTGCTCGGCTACGAGGCGAACTACGCCGGCACCAGCTTCGCCACCCTCGACAAGTGGCGGTCGAAGAGCTTCGAGTACGGCTCCGAGCGGGTCAACCTGTTCGCCGACAAGACCCAGCCGGGATCGCTCGGCCACGTCGGCTACGACGACGAGGGGGTGCCGACGCAGCGCTGGGACCTGGTGAAGAAGGGGATCCTCGTCAACTACCAGGCGATCCGCGACCAGGTGCACATCCTCGGCGAGACCGCCTCCCACGGCTGCTGCTACGCCGACTCGTGGAGCTCGATCCAGTTCCAGCGGATGCCCAACGTCTCGCTGGCGCCGGGGCCCGAGCCGCTGGCGGTCGCCGACATGATCGCCGGCGTCGAGAAGGGGATCTACATCCTCGGCCGCGGCTCCTACTCGATCGACCAGCAGCGCTACAACTTCCAGTTCGGCGGTCAGCTCTTCTACGCCATCGAGAACGGCGAGCTCGGCGGCATGCTGCGCGACGTCGCCTACCAGTCGAACACCCAGGAGTTCTGGAACTCCTGTGCCGCGATCTGCGACCAGCGCGACTACCGGATGTTCGGCACCTTCTTCGACGGCAAGGGACAGCCCGGCCAGGTCAGCGCGGTGTCCCACGGCAGCGCCACCACCCGCTTCGACGGCGTCAACGTCATCAACACGGCCCGCAAGCTGTAGCGGCGGCTGCGGTCGTGGCCCCGAAGCTCGGCTGGCGCCTCCCTCTGCTCGCCGCCGTCGCCGTCGCCATCGCCGTCGGCGGCTGCGCGCGACCGCCGGAGACGGCGCGGCGACCGCGGTGGCTGGTGGTCGGCGTCGACGGCGCCGACTGGGGGGTCATCGAGCAGCTGTGGGCGACCGGCCGCCTCCCCCACCTCCGCGCGCTCGCCGCCCGCGGCGTCGCCGGCCGGCTGGGGACCGACTACGGCGCCTCGCCGGTGATCTGGACGACGGTCGCCACCGGGGTGGAGCCGACGGTTCACGGCATCACCGGCTTCGCGGTGCCGACGCCGGCCGGCGACGTGCCGGTGTCGTCGACCGTCCGCAAGGTGCCGGCGCTGTGGAACATGCTCTCCGCCGCCGACCGCCGGACGGCGGTGGTCAGCTGGTGGGCGAGCTGGCCGGCGGAGACGATCGCCGGCGTCGTGGTCAGCGACCGCTGGGCGCTCGGCGTCGAGCGTGCCGTCCACCCGCCGGAGCTCGCCCCGCAGATCGAAGCGTGGGAGCGAGAGGCGGAGGAGGAGGGCAACGACTTCGATCCGCGGCTCACCAGCGCCGCTCGCGATCATCTGACCCAGTTCGTCGCCCGCCAGCTGCTCGAGGTCGACGTCGACCTCGTGCTCGCCTACCTCCGGAGTGTCGACATCGCCAGCCATCACTACTGGAAATACTGGGAGCCGGACAAGTTTCCGGGCGTCGCGCTGCCGGAGGCCGACGGCGCCGAGATGATCCCCGCCGCCTACGCGGCGACCGATCGCGCGATCGGCCGTCTCGTCGCAGCCGCCGGGGCGGCGACCAACGTCCTCGTGCTCTCCGATCACGGCTTCCACGCCATGCGCGGTGAGCGGACGCGGATCTTCCTCGACCTCGACCGCGTCCTCACCGCGCTCGGCTTCCAGGCCCGCGACGAGGACGGCATCGACTGGGATCGCACGACGCTCTTCACCTA
>JBPEXA010000626.1:0-7347 GCA_052032135.1 Thermoanaerobaculia bacterium
CCGCTCACCGACCAGCCGACCTCGACGCTCTCGCTGCGCTCCGGCTCGAGATCGCGGTTGCCGCTGAACGGGAAGTAGAGCTCGCCGATCGACGGGGCGCGGAAGCCCTCGGCGACGGCGACGTGCAGCCGGTGGCGGTCCGCTGCGGCCCAGGCGACCCCCAGCCGCGGGGTCAGCTCGCTGCCGAACGCTTCGTGATCGTCGCCGCGGAGGCCGAGGTCGAACCGCCATCGCCCGCGGGCGTGGAACAGCTGGCCGAAGACGGCGCGCGTCGTCTGACCGTCGCCGGTGAGCTCGGGACCGAAGACCGAGCCGCTGTCGACCTCCTGCCGCTCGACCTCCGCGCCGAGCGCCGCGGTCAGCCGCTCGCCGCCGCGGCTGACGACCAGTCGCGCGCGGGACGAGGCGGACTCGGTGCGCGAGGCGGTGAAGCCGAACGGATCGTCCGGGTCCTCGAAGGCGGCGTCGAGCGACACCCGGGTGAGCCGGCCCTCGACCTGCCAGTCGGCCGCCTGCCACCGCACCGGCAGCGACAGCTCGTTCTCGCGCCAGCGGGTGCGGCGGCGGGGGGTCGGCACGCCGCCGGTGAACGGGATGCCGACCTCGGAGTCGGCGACCCGGGCGATGAGGCCGAGCTCGAGGCCACCGTCGCCGCTCCACCGCAGGCGGGCGAGGGCGTCGTCACTCTCGTGGGTGTCGTTGTCGAGCTCGCCGTCGCTGCGCAGCGACCGTGCCGCCAGCTCGAAGCGAAGACGCTCGCCTTCGTGACCGGCGACCAACGACGCGTGGCGGTAACCGTGATCACCCCCCTCGATCGCCAGCCGGTCGTCGTCGACGCCGCTCACCACCTGCACCACGCCCCCCACCGCGTCGCTGCCGTGCAGCGCGCTGAACGGCCCGCGCACGACCTCGACGCGCTCGACGCCGGCGGTCGGCAGCAGCGCCCAGTCGAAGCCACCGAAGTACGGGTTGTTGAGCTCGATGCCGTTCCACAGCACCAGGGTGTGGTCCGACTCGGTTCCACGGGTGAAGAGCGACGTCGCCTTGCCGACCGCGCCGGAGCGGACGACGTCGATGCCGGCGACCGTGCGCAGCAGGTCGGCGACGTGGGTCGCCTGGCGCGCCTCGATCTCCCGGCGGTCGATCACCTGCGCCGACACCGGCAGCAGATCGCGGTCGAGCTCGGTCAGCGAGGCGGTCACCAGCAGCGACGCCTCGACGGTACGGCGGCGATCCGCCGCCTCGGGATCCTCGCCTTCGATCGGCGCGCTCCAAGCCGGCATCCCCACCCCGAGAATCGCCAGCCACAGCCATGTAGGACGCATGAGGCCTCCGTCGGTCGGTCGACGCCCCCCGGGGGGAGCGGATCGAGCAGGTAGCCTCGCGCCCGCAACCCGCGCCCCGCGAGTCTCTCGATCCGTCGTCGGCGGATCGCAGCGTCGGACGTCGGGTCGGTCTCCTGGCTTCCGGGTGCGCCTCGGCCGAGCCTTCCCACGCTGCGAGCGTCCGGACTCCTGTCCAGTCACCCTGGCGGCGCAGTGGTTCTCCCGGCTTCGTCTCCGGTTACAGTGGCGGGGGCCGCGTCGGTCTCACACCGACTTCCCTGGCGGCAGTGCGCGACTGCCGCCACCACGACGTCGAGTTGTCAAGGACGGGAGCGCCGTCGCGGCGCCGCCCGGACTACCGTCCGGAGCCTACCCCATTCCGTGCTCGACGACGGGACTACTGCTCGGCGGAGGTGTCGCCGTCGCCCCCCGACGCCGGCGGCGGCGGCTGCGGTGCCGGCGGCTGGAGGACCGGCGGCGGCAGCGGCACGCCGGGGCCGGAGGTTCCGGGCCCGAACGAGCTGCCGGCGCCGAACGAGGAGGGGAAGCCCCCCTGCCCGGCGTCGTCGGTGTTGACGAACTGGTCGACCGAGTAGCTCTGCTGGTTGGCCGCCTGGCCGGCGAGGAACTGCAGCAACGCCGCCTGCGGGTCGCTCGCCGCCGGGTTCTGCGGCCGCGTCTCGTTGGGAGCGAAGCCGAGGCTGATGGTCGTGGTGTCGATCACCAGCCCGTACCCCTTGGTCTCGAAGTCGACCGCCACGTCGACCACCGACTCGCGCGGCAGCGAGATCCAGTTGCCGGTCGCGGTCTGGAACATCACCTTGTCCTCGTCCGGGTACGAGAGCTTCGGACGGTAGCGCGTCTCGAAGGTGTTGCCGTTGTCGAGCGTCACCGTGAAGATCTCGGCGAGCAGCGCGCCGGGCAGCAGCAGCGCGACGAGAGCGAGGAGGATGACGGTCCGTTTCATGGCGGTCTCCGTGAGTGCGATCCGGTCGATCGGTAGCCCGGGGCCGGCGTGGCGCCCGCTCCTGTAAGTGCGCACTATAGCACCGTTTTTTCGGCCCATCGGTGTGGAGCGTTCCGCATCGGAGGCGTCCCGCGGTGGCCGCTCAGCCGTCGACCGGCGCGGTCCCCGAGTCGACGGTGGGCAGCGCCGCTCCCCCGACATCCTTGTGGATGCGGCCGTCCTTCATCACGAAGTCGACGGCGGTCAAGGCGTCGATCGCGGCCAGCGGATCGCCGGCGACGCCCACCAGGTCGGCTCGCTTCCCCGGCTCGATGGTGCCGCTGTCGTCCGAGATCCCCAGCACCTCGGCGGCGACCACGGTGGCGGAGGCGATGGCGTCCATCTCGCTCATCCCCGCCTCGACCATCAGCGCGAACTCGCGGGCGTTGTCGCCGTGGCGGCTCACCCCCGAGTCGGTGCCGAAGGCGATCGCCACGCCGGCGCGGTAGGCGGCGCCGAGCGTCTCCAGCATCTGCGGCCCGACCGCCAGCGCCTTCTCGCGGATCGGCGCCGGCATGAAGTCGTTCGCCTTCGCCATCTCGACCACGGTGACGCCGGCGAGCAGCGTCGGCACCAGATAGGCGCCCTGCTGCAGGAACAGCTCGAACGAGCTCTCGTCGGCGAAGGTGCCGTGCTCGATGGTGCGCACCCCGGCGCGCAGCGCGGCGTTGATGCCGTCGGTGCCGTGGGCGTGGGCGGCGACCGCCCGCCCCATCATCGCCGCGGTGCGGACGATCGCCTCGAGCTCGTCGTCGAACAGCTGCTGCTGCACGCCGGCGGCGGTCTCGCTCAGCACCCCGCCGGTGGCGGTGATCTTGATCCAGTCGGAGCCGCGCTTGATCTGCTGCCGCACCGCCCGCCGGCAGTCCTCGGCGCCGTCGCAGATGCCGCTCGAGCGGCGCAGCGCGAGGATCTCCTCGACGTAGCCGTGGACGTCGGCGTGACCGCCGGTGCCGGAGATGCCGGCGCCGGCGGCGAAGATCCGCGGCCCGGCGATCTTGCCGGCGGCGACCCCGCGACGCAGCGCGAACATCACCTCCGGATGGCCGCCGGTGTTGCGGATGGTGGTGAAGCCGGCGTCGAGGGTCGCGCGCAGGAAGCCGAGGGCGTCGATCGCCTGGTCGACCTCGTTCTTGGTCACCGCGTCGAGCTTGTTGGTCGGCCCCAGCTCGCCGAGCACGTGGGTGTGGAGATCGATCAGTCCGGGCAGCACGAAGGCGTCCGAGAGATCGACCCACTCGACGGTCCCTTCGAGGCCGAGCTCGGCGGCACCGAGCAGCCCGTCGCGCACCTCGCTGATCCGCCCCTCCCGCACCACGATCGTCTGGCGCTGCCGCGGCGGCTCGCCCGGCACCGCCAGCAGGGTGCCGGCGTGGACGACGGTGACCTCGGCCGCAGCGAGATCGGCCGGCGACGTCGCGACCGTCAGCGCGAGCGCGACGGCGGGCACGAGGATCGGCCGGCGCATCACGCCTGCTCCCGGGTGAACACCAGCCGGTCGTCGGTCGACAGATCGGGTCGGTAGGCGTAGCCCTCTTCGTCGAACGCCTTGAGCCCCTCGGGGTCCTCGACCCGGTGGACGACCTGGAAGCGCGCCATCAGGCCGCGCGCCCGCTTCGCCTTGAAGCTGATCGTCTTCGGCTCGCCGTCGCGGATCTCCTGGAAGACGGCGGTGACCAGCCGCGGCTCGAGCTTGCCGGCCGGCACCGCCTTGAAGTACTCGTTGGAGGCGAGGTTGAGCACCGCCTCGACCGGCCGCTGGGCGTGCTCGGCGTTGAGGCTGTCGACCAGCCGCTCGCCCCAGAACTGGTACAGGTTCTTGCCGCGGTCGGTGTCGAGGCGGGTGCCCATCTCCAACCGGTAGGGCTGGATCAGGTCGAGCGGCCGCAGCACGCCGTAGAGGCCGGAGAGGATGCGGATGTGGTCCTGCGCGTAGCGCAGCTGGTCGTCGTCGAGGGTGCCGGCTTCCAGCCCCTTGTAGACGTCGCCCTGGAAGGCGAGCAGGCACGGCTTGGCGTTGTCGGCGTCGAACGGCCAGCGCATCTCGCGGAAGCGCTGGTGGTTGAGCTCGGCGAGCGGTTCGCTCAGGCTCATCAGCTCGCGCAGCTCGGCGGTCGTCAGCTGCTTGCAGCGGCGGATGAGCGACTCGATGTCGCCGCCGAATCGGGGCTCGCTCGGCTCGACGCCGGTCTCCGGCGGCGAGAAATCGAGCGACTTGGCCGGTGAGAGCAGGGTCAGCAACGGTCGTTCTCCTTCCTGGTCGGGGGCGGCAGGCTACCAGAGGCGCGAGCGACTACAATGGCGCCTCACCGGCAACCGCCGCCGATCGGGAGGGAGTCATGTCGCGCATCCGTCTGTCGTTCGCTCTGTCCGCCGTCATCGCCATCGCCGCCGCCGCCACCGCGGTCGCCGATCCGTGCGCCGGCCCCTCCGACCGCCCGGCGGTGTGCACCGTCCAGGCGTTCGGCGGCAGCTCGGCGCGCCTGCAGCCGATCGACGTCGACAGCCCGATCCTGCTGCCGGTCGGCGAGTCGATCACGATCGAGCTGCGGGCCTACGACCAGTTCCGGCGGCCGTTCCGCACCGATCGCCTCGCCTACGGCCACGAGGTCGAGGGATGCACCGACGACGAGCTCGCCGTCGAGCAACTGCAGGTCGGCCGCTTCCAGGTGACCGCCGGCGCGCGGCGCGGCGACTGCCGGCTGTGGCTGTGGATCCCCGGCGACCTCAACTTCGAGTGGCCGCTGGTCTTCCGGGTCGAGGGGCGCGACCGCACCGGCTACTCGAGCTCGGAGGCGGAGTTCGTCGCCGTCCGGCTCTACCGCGGTCTGCTGGGGCGCGATCCGGACCCCAACGGGCTGCGCGAGACGGTCGCCGCGATCGAGCGCGGCAACCTCGCCCAGCGCATCCAGTCGATGGTGCGCAGCACCGAGTTCGGCAACAAGGTCGACCGCACGACGCCGAAGTCGATCCTCGAGCGCCTCTACGACGGCATCCTCGGTCGACCGCTCGATCCGGTCGGCGAGCGCGCCTTCCTGTCGGCGATCGAGCAGGGTCGCATCGAACAGGTGGTCCAGGAGCTCCTCAGCTCCGAGGAGTTCCAGACCAAGCTGATCGGCCGCGACCGCCCGCAGCGCTAGGCGGGAGCCTCGGGCGCCGTCGCGCGCGGCTCGAGCCGCACCGCGGCGTCCATCTGACCGAGGAAGTCGACCGTGAACGCCCGGTAGGTGACGAGCACCGGCAGCAGGACGACGGTGCCGACGTAGGGGACCGCCAGCAGCAGGAAGCCGAGGCAGCAGGTGGCGAAGCCGGTGACGATCACCGCCGCCGCGATCAGGATCGCCAGCAGGAAGACGAAGAGGCCGGCGAGCAGGAACCAGCCCGGCCGCGACCAGAAATGGGCGAAGAAGCGCCGCCACCCTTCGACGACGCCGATGCGGTGGGCGTACATCAGCGGCACCACGAAGGCGTCGAGGAAGAAGAGCAGGTAGACGAGGGTGAGAATCGTCACGCTGCACAGCACCGCCGTCGCCGCCACCCCGGCGACCATCGCCGCGCCGCCCTGGTGCACCCAACCGTCGGGTCCGAAGGCGAGGAAGCCGAACAGCGCCACCAGGCCGATCACCAACGGCACGCACAGCAGGATCAGCACGATGCGGAAGGCGAACAGCGAGTTCCCCTCCCGCCGGTACTCGTGCCACGGCGCCTGGACCAGGCCGCGGTCGTGCACCACGTTGTCGAGGAACATGAACTTGCCGCGGGAGCTCAGCCAGAGCACGAGCACGATCAGCGCCACCAGCAGCAGGACGGCGCCGGCGATCATCCCCGCCATCAGCTCGTGGCCGCTCAGCCACTCCCACAGCGATTCGGCGCCGGCGATCACTTCGCCGCCGTCGCCCTCGATGTCCATACTGCCGCCGCCACCACCACCACCGCCGTCCGCCAGCCCCGCCAGCCAGGCGGTGAACGCCACCACCAGCCACTTGGTGACGTCGAACGGCTTGAACAGCATCTGGACCATCCGGTCCCACCCCCGACCCAGCGCCGCCGTCAGTGAGATGGCTTGCTCGTTCATGGCTCTCCTCCCTTGCCTCCGACTACGCGAGGGGCGCGCAAATGATTCGCCGAGGACGTCTCGGCGGCGTCGGTCCAGATCGTGATGGTCTCGAAGCTCGCCTCGAGTCTACGCGGGACGGTGTCCGCGGAACGCGGTGACGTCCGGTTCGGCGTTCAGACGCCGTCGGCGAGCTCGACGCTGCGCAGCCGCAGCGCGTTGGCGATCACCGACACCGAGCTGAAGCTCATCGCCGCCGCCGCCAGCATCGGGTTGAGCAGCAGCCCGGTCCACGGGTAGAGGACGCCGGCGGCGACCGGCACCCCGAGCGCGTTGTAGGCGAAGGCGAAGAAGAGGTTCTGGCGGATGTTGCGCAGCGTCGCCTGCGACAGCTCGCGCGCCCGCACGATGCCGCGCAGGTCGCCGCGCACGAGGGTGACGTCGGCGCTCTCCATCGCCACGTCGGTGCCGGTGCCCATGGCGATGCCGACGTCGGCCACCGCCAGGGCGGGGGCGTCGTTGATGCCGTCGCCGGCCATCGCCACCACCGCCCCCGACGCCTTGAGCGCCTCGACCGCTTCCGCCTTGGCCTCCGGCTGCACCTCCGCCTCGACGCGATCGATCCCCAGCTCGCGCCCCACCGCCTCGGCGGTCGTCCGGCTGTCGCCGGTGAGCATCACCACCTCGAGGCCCGCCGCCCGCAACCGGCGCAGCGCCTCCGGCGTCGTCGCCTTGATCGGGTCGGCGACCGCCAGCACGCCGGCGAGCGCCCCGTCGATCGCCACGAACATCGCCGTCCGCCCCTCCCGACGCAGCGTCTCGGCGCGATCGTGAGCGTCGCCGAGCCCGACTTCGAGATCGCCCATCATCGCCCGGTTGCCGAGCGCCACCGAGCGGCCGTCGACGGTGCCGCGCACCCCCCGCCCGGTGACCGAGTCGAAGTCGGCCGCCTCGCCGATCTC
>JBPEXA010000627.1:0-4512 GCA_052032135.1 Thermoanaerobaculia bacterium
TCCTCGCCGTCGCCGGCACAGGCGACCACTTCGAGGTCGTGCTCGGTTTCGAGCAGAGCGGCGAGGGCGCCCTGGACCATCGCCTGATCCTCGGCGACCACGATGCGGATCACGCCCCGGCCGCCTCCCGTGCGCGGGCCGGCTCGTCGACCGGCACGACCACCGTCAGTCGCGTCCCGCGGCTGCCGTCGCGACGCACCCGGCCGCCGATCGCCTCGATGCGCTCGCGCATGCCGGCCAGGCCGCTGCCGTCCGGGGCGTCGCCGCCGCGGCCGTCGTCGACCACCTCGAGGCGCAGCTCGCCGTCGGCCTGGCGGTACCGGATGGTGCAGCGGTCGGCGCGCGCGTGGCGCACGACGTTGGTCACCGCTTCGCGCAGGGCGAGCGCGACCGCGCTCTCGATGCTCGAGGCGAGGTCGTGCGGTGAGGTCTCGACCGCGCTCTCGATCCCCGCCGCCGCCAGAGCGACCTTGGCGCGCGCCACCTCGGCGCCGAGCGACAGGAAGCGATACCCCTCGACCGCCTGGCGCACCTCGTCGAGCGCCGAGCGGGCGATCTCCTCCACCTCGCCCATCTCCGCCGCCGCGCGCTCGGGGTCGGAGCCGACGAGGCGGGAAGCGAGACCCGCCTTGATGGTGATCAGCGACAGGGTGTGGCCGAGGACGTCGTGGAGGTCGCGGGCGATCCGCTCGCGCTCCGCCATGGTGGCGAGCCGCTCGACCTCCCCCTGCGCCAGCTTGAGCTTCGCCTGCCGGCGGGCGACCTCGGAGTAGTGGATGTTGATGCCGCCGACCATGAGAGTGAAGAACGACGCCCACACCCAGGAGTAGCGTGGGAAGCCGACGAGCCACGCTTCGAGCAGCAGCACGCCGAGGATGCCGACCAGGTAGAGAGCGCCGACCCGCGGCGGGCCGAGCTGACCGAGAAAGGCGGCGGCGTAGATGAAGAACGAAGCGGAGCCGGGGTTGAGCGGCGCCGTCAGGCAGCCGATCGCCACGATCGCGCCGACCACCCACAGCACCCGGCGCCCCTGGAGCCAGAAGCCGACGAAGTAGAGCGGCAGGAAGACGGCGACCGAGAGTCCGGTGATCCACCAGTCGCGCGCCTCGCCGGTGAGCACCGGCTGGATGAACATCGGGACGATGTAGATCAGCCAGACGTAGCGCGTCCAGCTCTGCGACGGATCCTTGGGCAGCAGGCGCATGGCTCGCCGTCAGTCTACCGAGCGCAGCTCGATGCGATCGATCTCGAAGCGGAACGGACCGGTCTGCGGTCCGCCGTCCACAGCATGCCGGCGCCGGCGGCGACGATCACCCCGTCGCGGACGACGACGGTGGCGCGCGGAAGGGTGCGCTCGCCGTCGAAGAGGCGGACGTCGACGATCGCCAGCGGCTCGGCGGTGGCGGCGGGGACGATGCCGGCGGGGACGGTGCCGGCGGCGAGCGCCAGCACGACCGCCGATCTTCGCACTGTCTCAACCATAGGTCTGGTCCTTGTCGCGTCGGTAGCCGACGCCGGCGAGCAGCAGCCCGGCGGCGGTGAAGACGACGAGGTAGGCGAGGTGGGCGGCGAGCGAGCCGCCGCTGTCGGAATCGATCACCTTGAGGGCGATCTGCGCGTAGTGGAACGCTGGGAGCCCGAGCGCGATCTTCTGAATGGTCTCCGGCAGCACCTGGATAGGGATCCAGAGTCCGGAGAGGAACGCCATCGGCAGGTAGATCAGGTTGACCAGCGCCGGCGCGGAGTTGGGACCGGCGAAGTAGCCGATGGCGAGGCCCATGGCGCAGAACGGCAGGCTGCCGAGCAGCAGGCAGAGCGCCAGCAGCCCCCACTGCCCGGCGGCGAGCTCGACGTCGCCGAAGGTCGACCCGAGGACGAAGAGCAGGGCGATGATGATGGCGCTGAACAGCAGCGCCATGAAGATCTTGGCGGTGAAGTAGGCGGCCGGCGGCGCCGGGCTCGCCCGTTTGAGCAGCATCCACCCCTGACCGCGCTCGATGGCGACCCCGACGCCGAAGCCGAACAGCGATGCGCCGATGACGCCGAAGGCGCCGTAGGTGGCGAGCAGGTACTGGGCGAGGTCGAAACCGCCCGGCGGCGAGAAGGTGAGGCCGAAGAAGACGTAGAAGATGACGGGGAAGAGGATCGTCGGCAGGGCGAAGGCGGGGAGGCGCAGCACCTTGAGGAACTCGAGCTTGGCCTCCAGCCAGTAGATGCGCCCCAGCCTGGGGCGCGGGGCGGTGTCGGCGGTCGCGGTGGTCATCAGGCGGCTCCCTTCTGGAGATCGGATTCGGAGGTGGTGTCGGCCGGCTCGGTGAGCGACAGGAAAGCCTCCTCGAGACCGGCGCCCACCACTTCGAGGTCGGCGATCTTCGGGTCGCGCATCAGCAGCTCGCGCAACGCGTTCTCGGCGTCGGCGACCAGGATCTCGAGGTGATCGCCGTCGCGGTGGACGCGCTCGACCGACGGCAGCTGCTCGACCAGCTCGGCGTCGAGCGAGGTGCGGCAACGGATGCGGCGGGCGGCCGCCTTGCGCTTGATCGCCTCCGGCGTGCCGTCGGCGACGATCGCACCGCGGTCGATCACCACGATGCGGTCGGCGAGGGCGTCGGCCTCCTCGAGGTAGTGCGTGGTGAGCAGCACCGTGCGTCCCTGGGCGACCAGAGCGCGGATGTGCTCCCAGAAGCCGCGCCGGCTGGTGACGTCGAGACCGACGGTCGGCTCGTCGAGGAACAGCAGCTCGGGGTCGCCGCACACCGCCAGCGCGAACTGCAGCCGTTGCTGCTGACCGCCCGAGAGCTTGCCGTACGGGCGCTCGGCGAGCGCCTCCAGCCCGGCGGCGGCGAGCACCCGGTCGACCGGCAGCGGTGCCGGGTAGTAGGAGGAGAAGAGCTCGATGTGCTCGCGCACCCGCAGGGTGGGTGGCACCCCCGAGATCTGCATCATCGCGCCGGTCCGCATGCGGCGGGCGCGGTCGAGCGGATCGCCGCCGAACAGCTCGGCCCGCCCCTCCTCGGGACGGGTGAGGCCGAGCAGGCAGCGAACGGCGGTCGTCTTGCCGGCGCCGTTGGGTCCCAGCAGCGCCGTCACCTCGCCGCTGCGCAGCTCGAGATCGATGCCGTCGAGGGCGCGGACGTCGCCGTAGCGCTTGACGGCGCCGATCAGGCGGGCGGCGGGGGGTCGTTCGGTTGCGGTGGTCGTCATCGGGAACCTCCTCATGATGGTCATCATGGTGGCGGATCCCGGGGGCCGGCGGGAGGGCCGAACGTCACGACTCGAGGTGACAGTTGTCACCTCGCCGCAGGCGGCGACGGCCGGACGACAGCGGCGACCGGACTAGGGGCGGGCGATCCGGTAGAGCAGCACCGCGACCCGCGACGCCTGCATCGGCAGGGTGGCGAGGTCGGCGACCTCGTCCTCGGTGTGGCCGCCGCGCCCCATCAGACCGACGCCGTCGAGGACGCGGGGGACGAGCGGCGCGACGAACGAGACGTCGGCCGCTCCGGCGTTGCGAGGATCGACGGCCGCCACCGGGCCGTAGCCGAGATCGCGGCTGGCGGCGTCGAACATCGCCAGCAGCTCGCGGTTGCCGTCGGAGGGCGCCATCGGCGGGTAGCCGTCCGAGATCTCCAGAGTGGAGGTGGCACCGGCGAGCGGCTCGTCGACCACCGACCGCATGAGCGCCTTCGCCTCCTCGAGTTGTGCGGGCGAGGTCGCCCGCAGGTCGCCGGTGACCACCGCGCCCGCCGCGATGACGTTGTTCTTGCCGTAGGCGCGACCGGTCGCCCCCGCGGCGTCGAAGTCGACGTCGGTGCCGCCGACCACGAGACCGGGATTGAAGGTCAGGTCGGTCAGCGGCGCCAGCGATCGGCGGAACCCCTCGAGCACCCGTGCGACCTCGTAGATCGCGCCGTGCCCCACCTCGGGCTGGAAGATCTGCGACGAGTGGGCGGTGACGGCGGAGACCTCCAGCCGCCACGAGCTCGAGCCGCGACGGGCGATCACCGCGGTCTCGGGGTCGGAGTCGCCGTCCTCGAAGCCGATCGCATAGGCGGCGCCGTCGGCCGCCTCGCGCAGCGCCTGGCGAGCGAGGTCGAGAGGGCGGCCGCTGCGCTCCTCGTCGCCGGTCAGCACCACCGCGATCCGCAGCTCGTCGAGCACCCCGACGGCGGCGAGCGCGCGCAGCGCCGCCAGCATCACCACGTTGCCCCCCTTCATGTCGGTGACGCCGGGCCCGCGCGCCGCGGTGGGGGCGATCCGCTCCCAACGCTGGAAGGGGCTGTCGGGCTCGAAGACGGTGTCGAGGTGGCCGATCAACAGCACCTTGGGACCCCGGTCGCCGCGCTCGGCGACCAGATGACCCGCTCTGCCGAACGGTGTGCCGTCGATCCAGCGGACGGCGAAGCCGAGCTCGCGGAACTCGACGGCGAAGCGGTCGCCGACCCGCCGCACGCCGTCGAAGTTCATCGTGCCGCTGTTGATGTCGACGGTCTCGGCGAGCAGCGCGAGATC
>JBPEXA010000628.1:0-2415 GCA_052032135.1 Thermoanaerobaculia bacterium
GCGACCTGACGGTCGCCGCCGGCACGCCTAGTCGAGATCGAACTCCATCAGCTCGACCGGCACGATGACCGAACCGGTGACGCGGACGATCGCGTTGCGGCTCGGGACCGACCCCGAATAGCTGCCGAAGAAGCTCCGTTGCAGCCCGTGGAACCCCTGGCCGTTGGTGGTGCCGCTCGCCAGCCCGATGCTGCCGCGGAAAGGCGGACCGCCCTCGATCGACTCGGCGAAGATCGCCACGACGAAGGGCGTCGGCGCCGGATAGGGCGGGAAGGTCACCGCGTTGAAGGCGTACTCGGTGGCACCCAAGGTGATGCCGTAGATGAACGGGCTGCCGGTCCCGGTGGGGAACCCGGCGATCAGCACCGGGTTGCTCCCCTTGCCCTCGCCGAGGTAGACGGCCCTCCCCTGATACCAGGAGACGCCGGAGATCGAGCCCGGCGAGAGCGGCACTCCGTTGCGGGTGTCGAACAGGTTGCCGAGGAATTCGTACGGGAACTGCGCCGACCGGATCTCGGTCACGGTGCCGTCGTCGTACTGCACGATGCCGGTCCCTTCGAGACCGCGCTCGACCTTCCGCAGCTCCGCGCCGTTCGACAGCGCCGCCTCCCACCATTCCTTCTGCGCCAGCGCCGCCGTGGCGACCAACGCCATCGCCAGACCGGCCACTGCTGCTGTGCGGCTCATCGTCGTCCTCCTTCTCTGCTGATGATCGTCTGAGATCGAGGCTAGCACGACCGCCCGAGGCTGCCCTTTCCGTCGCCGGGCGTAGACTCCCCGGGTGCTGGAGGTCACCACCGCCACCCTTCGCGCGCTCGAGCTGCCCGCGCTGCTCGCCGTGATCGCCGAGCTGTGCGAAACCGTCCCCGGCCGGCGCTCGATGGTCGCCGTCGGACCGGCCGACGACGACGAGCTCGAGGCCCGGCGCCGTCGCCATCAGGAAATCGTCCTGCTGTTGGTCGAGGGACCGTTGACGGCGGCGCTCGAGGCCGACCCCGAAGCGCTGCGCGATCGACTCCGCGACCCTCGCTCGCTGCTCGATGCGGCCGACGTCGTCGAGGCGGCCGATCTGCTGGCGGCGGTCGATCGCGCCGCGAAGCGGATCGCCGCGGCTGACGCGCCGGCGCTCCAGGAGCTGGTGCGACCCCTCCCCGACAGCCGGCCGTGGCGAAGGCGAGTGAGCGAGATCCTCGATCGTCGCGGGCAGGTGCGCGACGACGCCTCCCCCCGCCTGGTAGAGCTGCGCGGACGGATCGGCAAATTGCGCGACGGGGTCTACCGGCAGCTCGAGGGCGTGGTCTCCGAGCACGGTCAGCACCTGAGTGAAGAGACCATCCCGCTCCACGAGGGCCGGCTGATGGTGCTGCTCAAGAGCGGTGCTCGCGGCCAGGTCGACGGGCTGGTCCACGGCCGGTCGGGGAGCGGCCGCAGCTTCTACTTCGAGCCGCTGGAGGTGGTCGACGGCAACAACCGCCTGCGCGAAGCGATCGACGATCAGGAGGCGGAGCGCCAGCGGCTCCTGGTCGAGCTGCTCGACGGTCTCCGCGGGCTCGCTCCCGGCATCGACGTCGCGGTCGACGTCCTCGCCGAGCTCGACGTGCGCCAGGCGGCGGCGCGCTTCGCCGAACGCACCGGCGGCCGTCTGGCGGAGCTCGCGCCACCGGGCGAGCTGCGACTGGTGGGCGGGCGCCACCCGCTGCTCGATCCGGCGCTCGCCGAGCTGCGGGAGCGCGCGCTCGGCACCGTCGGGCATCGCGAGCCGGTCGTCCCCCTCGATCTCGACCTCGGCGCCGCCGCTGACGAGGCGACCCGATTGCTGGTGGTCACCGGCCCCAACGCCGGCGGCAAGACGGTGGCGCTCAAGACCGTCGGCCTCCTCACCCTGGCGACCGGCTGCGGGCTGCCGGTGCCGTGCGACCGCGGCAGCCGCCTGCCGGTGCTCGAACGCCTGGTGGCGACGGTCGGCGACGAGCAGGACCTGCTCGCCGACGAGTCGACCTTCAGCGCCCGCCTCCGCCGCCTGCACGAGGCGTGGCAGGCGGCCGGGCCGTCGACGCTGGTGCTGCTCGACGAGCTGGGATCCGGCACCGACCCCGACGAGGGGGCGGCGCTCGCCGTGGCGCTGCTCGATCACCTGCTCGACGCCGGCGGGCTGTGCGTCGTCACCACCCACCTGGTGCGGCTCGCCGCCCTGGCGCTCGACCGCGAGGGTGCCGCCTGCGCCGCCATGGAGTTCGATCCCGATCGCGGCCGCCCCACCTACCAGCTGGTGGCGGGCACTCCGGGAGCGAGCGAGGCGATCGCCCTCGCCCGCCGCCTCGGCCTCCCCGCGGCGTGGATCGACCGCGCCCGGCGCGAGCTCGATCCTCAGCAGCGGCGGCTGCAGGGTCTGCTCGAGGAGGTCGAGCGCAAGCG
>JBPEXA010000629.1:0-3673 GCA_052032135.1 Thermoanaerobaculia bacterium
GCGGTCACCAGCAAGCAGGCGATCGCCGTCCGTGGAGGGAAGGGGGCCGCGGGCATCATCGCGGCGGCCGGCCGAAGTTGGCGGCGTAGCGGCGATCGAACGCCTCACGGGTGTAGTCGTGGTCCTGGGTGCCGTACTGCTCGACGGCGTAGGCGGCGGCGACGCTCCCCATCCGCCCGCAGACGGCGAGCTCGAAGCCGGCGCGGTAGCCGGCGAGGAAGCCGGCGCGGTAGGCGTCGCCGGCGCCGGTCGGGTCGACCGCCTTCTCGATCTTGGCGGGAGGGATCTCGAGCGGCGGCTGGTCGGCCCTCAGGATGCGGCTCCCCTTGCCGCCGAGGGTGACGACGACGATGTCGACCAGCTCGAACAGCGCGTCTCCGCGGTAGCCGGTCTTGTCCTCGAACACCGCCTGCTCGTAGTCGTTGAGCAGCATCGCCCGAGCGCCGCGGGCGCAGTCGCGAAGGGTGTCGCCGCTCATGTGGGTGACCTGGAAGGAGGGGTCGAAGAAGAAGGGGACGCCGAGCTCCCGCGCCTCGGAACAGTGGCGGGCGATCGCCTCCGGGTCGTCGGGCGACAGGATGCAGAGGGCGGCGTCGTCGCCGGCGAGCTCGCGCAGGTCGAGCTCCGGCGCGCGGCTCATGGCGCCGACGTAGAACCCCTGGATCTGGCTGTCCGACTGGTCGGTGGTGATGAAGGCGGAGGCGGTCGTCTCCTCCTCGACGATGCGGACGCCGCCGGTGTCGACCCCCTTGGCGTCGAGGAAGGCGCGGTATTCGCCGAAGTCGTGGCCCGCGGTGGCGACCAGGCGCGGCCGCTCTCCGAGCAGCGCCAGGGAGTAGGCGACGTTGCCGCCGCAGCCGCCGCGCTTGCGCTCCAGCCGGTCGACGAGGAACGAGATGTTGATGACGTGGAGCTTGTCCGGGAGGATGTGATCCTTGAACAGCCCGGGAAAGGTCATGATGTGGTCGAAGGCGAGCGAGCCGGCGACGACGATCGTGCCGGTGGCGGGCGATGGGGTTTCGGGCGGCACGTCGGGAGCTCCTCTGCCGATCCGAACGGCCGGCGGCGGGCAATCTAACAGACGGCGGGCGGGCGGATGGTCGGCGCGTCGCAAACTGTGGTAGAAGCTGTCCAACCTTCGAGAGATGCCCGAGTTTCAGGACACCTTCCACCCGGTCGAGCCGCCCACGCCGGTCCCCCTCGACCGGCCGACGGAAGACCTCGACGCCGTCGATGCCGCCGTCGATCGCGCGGTCCGGCGCCTGCTCGAGCTGCAGGAGGCGGACGGCCACTGGTGCGCGGAGCTCGAGGGGGACTCGATCCTCGAGTCGGAGTACATCCTCACGATGTTCTTCCTCGGCCGTCGTTCCGACGCCGCGCTGCGCAAGGCGGCGCGGCGGCTGCGGGAGACCCAGCTGCCGGCCGGAGGGTGGGGCATCTATCCGGGGGGCGGCGCCGACGTCAACCCGACGGTCAAGGCGTACTTCGCCCTCAAGCTGGTCGGCGATCCACCGCAGGCACCCCACATGCGACTGGCGCGCGACGCCGCCCGCACGCTCGGCGGCATCGAGGCGTGCAACTCGTTCACCCGCATCTACCTCGCCGTCTTCGGCCAGCTGTCGTGGCGGGAGTGCCCGGCGGTGCCGCCGGAGATCATCCTCCTCCCCTCGTGGTTCCCGTTCAACATCTACGAGATGTCGTCGTGGTCGCGCGCCATCGTCGTGCCGCTGTCGATCGTCCACGCCCTCAAGCCGCACTGCGAGGTGCCGGCGGCGGCGGCGATCCCCGAGCTGAGGGTCGGCAACGGGGCCCGCGCGCCCGAGCGCGCCGACACGCTGGCCGCCGCCGCGTGGTCGACCTTCTTCCAGGGGGTCGACGCCGCTCTCAAGGTCTACGACCGAGCGCCGCTGCCGCTGCTGCGGCGGCGCGCGCTGGAGCGGGCGCGCGACTGGATCGTCCACCGCCTCGACCGCAGTGACGGGCTGGGCGCGATCTTCCCGCCGATCGTCAACACCATCTTCGCCTTCCGCGCCCTCGGCATGGAGCTCGACGATCCGCTGCTCGCGAGCCAGGTGGCGCAGCTCGAGCGGCTGACGGTCGAAGGCGAGGACTCGCTGCGGGTGCAGCCGTGCTTCTCACCGGTGTGGGACACCGCGCTCGCCCTCAACGCCGTGCTCGAGGCGGGCTGCTCGGCGGACGCTCCGGAGGTCCACCGCGCCGCCGAGTGGCTGCTCGATCGCGAGGTGAAGAGCCCCGGCGACTGGACGGTCAAGAGTCGCGGCCAGGCGGTCGGCGGCTGGTACTTCGAGTACGCCAACGAGCACTATCCCGACTGCGACGACACCGCGCAGGTGATGACCAGCCTGTCGAAGGTGCGCTTCGTCGACGCCGAGGCGCAGCGGGAGGTCGACGGCGCCCTGGCACGCGGCACCGACTGGCTGCTCGGGATGCAGAACCGCGACGGCGGCTGGGCGTCGTTCGACCGCGACTGCGACCGCGAGTTTCTGAGCTACGTGCCGTTCGCCGACCACAACGCGATGATCGACCCGGCGACCGTCGATATCACCGCGCGGGTGATCGAGACCCTGGTGCGCCGCGGCCTCCCGCCCGCGGCGCCGCCGATCCGGCGCGCGGTCGACTTCGTCCGTCGCGAGCAGGAGGGCGACGGCTCGTGGTTCGGCCGCTGGGGGTGCAACTACATCTACGGCACCTGGCTCGCGCTGTGGGGGCTGCGGATGGCGGGCGCCAGCCCCCACGACGAAGCTGTCCGGCGCGGCGCCGACTGGCTGGCGTCGTGCCAGAACGACGACGGCGGCTGGGGGGAGCTGCCCGACACCTACGCCGACGCCGACCGCAAGGGGGAGGGGCCGAGCACCGCGTCGCAGACCGCCTGGGCGCTGCTCGGGCTCGCCGCCGCCGGGCGGCACCGTAGATCGGCGGCGCGGCGCGGCGTCGGCTATCTGCTCGACGAGCAGGAAGCGGCGGGGAGCTGGCACGACGCCTTCTGGACCGGCACCGGCTTCCCGGAGGTCTTCTACCTGCGCTACCACCTCTACGCCACCTACTTCCCGCTGCTCGCCCTCGCCACCTACCGCCGGCTGGCGCACGGCGGCGACCCCTTCGAGGTCGGCAGCGAAGGGAGCCGGGCCCAGTAGCGGCGATCGTCGACGATGCGCTTCCCCCTCCACATCACCACCGACATGGTCGGCCACCAGATCCGGCAGGCGCTGCGCCGCCGGCGCCGCTACCCCTTCGTCCTGATGCTCGAGCCGCTCTACACCTGCAACCTCGCCTGCCTCGGCTGCGCCACGGAGCGCCACACCGGCAAGCTCAAGGACCGGCTGCCGGTCGACAGCTGCCTCGACGCGCTCGACCAGTGCGGCGCTCCCGTGGTGTCGATCTGCGGCGGCGAGCCGACCGTCTACCCGGAGCTCCCCGAGCTGGTGGCGGCGATCATCGCCCGCCGCAAGCACATCTATCTGTGCACCAACGCGCTGCTGCTCGACGAGGCGGTGTTCGACCGCATCGAGCCGCACCGCCGGTTCACCATCAACGTCCACCTCGACGGCCTGCGCGACACCCACGACCACGTCTGCGCCCGCGAGGGGGTGTTCGACCGCGCGATCGAGATGATCCGCGCCGCCAAACAGCGCGGCTACCACGTGGTGACCAA